>CAZVHV010000017.1:0-14384 GCA_964627025.1 uncultured Oscillospiraceae bacterium
CCCCGCGCCGAGATCGAGGGAGAAATGGGAGACGCCCATGTCGGCCTTCTGGCCCGCCTCATGAGTCAGGCCCTGCGCAAGCTGGCCGGCTCCATCGCCAAGACCAACTGTGTGGTCATTTTTATCAACCAGCTGCGCGAGAAGGTGGGTGTCACCTACGGAAACCCAGAGGTCACCACCGGCGGCCGCGCGCTGAAATTCTATGCGTCGGTGCGCATCGACGTCCGCCGTGTGGAGTCCCTGAAAAACGGCGGCGAGATCATCGGAAACCGCACCCGCGCCAAAGTGGTCAAAAACAAAGTCGCCCCCCCGTTCCGCGAAGCCGAGTTTGACGTGATGTACGGCGAAGGGATCTCCAAGGTGGGCGAGCTTGTCGACCTCGGGGTCAAGCTCGATTTGGTGCAGAAGAGCGGCTCCTGGTTTTCCATCGGAGAGCTGCGGCTGGGCCAGGGACGCGACGCGGCCAAGCAGTATTTAAAGGACAATCACGCGCTGGCGGAACAGCTGGAGGCCGATATTCGGAAAAATTCCTATAAGCTGATGAGCAACCAGTCCAAGGCCGCCGCCCGGGCTGCCGGACGTGCCGTGGATGTTTCGGCCGAGGATTTTGAGGATGCGGATCTGTAAGCTGGAGCCTGCCGCACGGAAAAAGGGACGCTGGCTCGTTCATTTGGAAAATGAAACCGTTTTGCTGGTGACCGAAGCCGAGATGGTGTCCTTTTCCCTCTATACTGGTATGGAACTGAGCGAGCAGGCCCTCTCCGAACTGACCGCGGCGGCGGGTCTGAGCAGCCTGCGGGCGCGGGCGGCAGGCATGCTCGCCGTGCGCTCCATGTCCCGCTCCGAGCTTGTGCGCAGGCTAATGGAAAAGGGCGGGGAGGCGGCGCGCGCCGAGGCCGTGGCGGACTGGCTGGAGGGGCTCGGCCTGCTCAACGATACCGCTTATGCGGCCAGCGTGGTCAGGCATTATGCCAATAAAGGTTACGGGATCTACAAGATCAAAAGCGCGCTCAGCCGCCGCGGCGTGCCCTAGGCGCTCTGGTAAGCCGCGCGGGCGGAGCGGGCCGACCCGGCCTATGCTATCGACGCCAGCATCAGAACCAGGCTGCGGGAGAAAAACGACCGCAGGGAAGTGAAGCGGTGCTTTGACGCGCTGGTCCGCCGCGGCTACGCGTGGAGCGACATCACCGACGCGCTGCGGCGCTTCCGTGCGGAATCGGAGGACGATTGGGAAACTTCCCTGTGAAAGCGGGGGAGCATGCTTTTTTTCAGACAACGAAAGGAAAGGTCAAACGATTGAAGGTTGCATTTATTTCTCTTGGCTGTGCGAAAAACATTGTCAATACCGAGCAAATGATGGCTCTGGCGGCCGAAGCCGGCAATATTGTCACTGGCGAAGCGGAGGGCGCGGATGTGGCGGTGATCAATACCTGCGGCTTTATCGACTCTGCCAAAAGCGAGGCCATCGACGAGATCCTGAAGGCGGCCGCCCTCAAACAGGAGGGCAGGCTCGGGAAAATTCTGGTGGCGGGCTGCCTGGCGCAGCGCTATCAGGATGAGATTTTAAAGGAATTGCCCGAGGTAGATGGACTGATCGGTACCGGAAGCTACGCCGATGTGGTGGATGCGGTGAAGGCTGTGACAGAGGGCGATCGGCCGGTCCTGTTCGGTGATATCGACGATACCGCCGAGGACGGGGCGAGACTGCTGTCCACTCCGCCCTATACCGCGTATCTGAAAATCGCGGAGGGCTGCGACAACCGCTGCGCGTACTGCGTGATCCCGTCCCTGCGGGGAAAATACCGCAGCCGCACCATGGAGTCGCTGCTCGAGGAGGCCGAAACCCTGGCCGCGCAGGGCGTCCGCGAACTTATTGTGGTCGCCCAGGATATCACCCGGTACGGCACCGACCGCTACGGAAAGCGGCGTCTTGCGGAGCTGCTGCGGGAATTGTGTAAATTGGATTTCCATTGGATCCGGCTGCACTATCTCTACCCGGACGAGGTGGACGACACGCTGATCGAGGTCATCGCCGCCGAACCCAAGATCGTGCACTACCTCGATATTCCCATCCAGCATATCAGTGACGGGATTCTTGCCTCTATGAACCGCAGGGGTACGAAAGCCGAGATTACCACGCTGCTCGGAAAGCTCCGGCAGCGCATCCCGGACCTGGTGCTGCGCACCTCGCTCATCTGCGGCCTGCCCGGTGAGGGAGAAGCGGAATTTGAGGAGTTGTGCGACTGGCTGCGCGACGCCGGGATCCAGCGCGCGGGTATCTTCCCGTTTTCGCCCGAGGAAGGGACGCCGGCCGCGGAAATGGAGCATCAGGTGGACGCCGAGACCGCCCGCCGGCGGACGGAACTGCTGGTCGAGCTCCAGTCCCGCGTGATGGACGCATACAACGAAGCCATGCTGGGGCAGACCGTCGAGGTGCTCTGCGAGGGATTCGACCGGGAGATGGGCTGCTGGGCAGGGCGCTCCTACGCCGATTCGCCCGATGTGGATGGACACGTCTATTTCACCGCAGCGGGACAGGTGGAGCCCGGCACGTTTGTGCGGGTGCTGGTTACCGGCGTTTCCGACGGCGATCTTATGGGTGAGCTGGAGGAGTAGCGGCTTTGAAGCCATCTTATCATGTTTTTGCTGCGTGTGATAAGATCGGGACCTCATCTTAGTTTTGGCCGGCGCGCAGCGGCGGAACGGAAGAGAACGATGAATACTGCAAACAGACTTACCATGCTGCGGGTGCTGATGATCCCGCTTTTCTTGGTGCTGCTCTACTGGTGGTTTCCCTGCCATCTGTACCTTGCGCTGGCGGTGTTTATTCTGGCCAGCATCACCGACTTTGTGGACGGCTATGTCGCCCGGCATTATAATCAGGTCACGACCTTTGGCAAATTTATGGACCCGCTGGCCGACAAGGCGCTGGTGATGGCGGCCATGGTATGGTTCGTAGAGGTGGGTCAGATGCCCGCGTGGGCCCTGCTCGTAGTCATCCTGCGGGAGTTCGCCGTGACCGGCCTGCGGCTGGTCGCGCTGGACGGCGGAAAGGTGATCGCAGCCGGAATGTCAGGAAAAATCAAGACGGCGTCTACCATGGTCTCCATCTGCGTCATGCTGATCCGTCCGCTGGCGATCCTTTGGATCGGGCCCTTTAGCATAAACCAGCTGTGTGTGTCGGTGATCGTGGTCACCACCGTTTATTCCGGGGCAGAATATTTTCTGCAGAACAAAGCGCTTTTGGACTGGAAGAAATAGTGGTTGACACCTTTTTTTGACCGTGCTAATATACTAAGATAACAGAATATCGCGTAGAACGGAAAGAGTAACAATTTGCGGAAGGACAGAGAGGGCGCGTCACCGGCTGAAAGCGGGCCCCCGGAAGCGGTTGTGAAGTGCATTCGGGAGCGAGGGGGATGCAGACGCCCCCCGGCTGGCCCCGTCATCGGCTTTAAGTGAGAAATGAGAGTGGAACCGCGATGTTTCGTCGCCTCTTGTACGGAAGTACAGGAGGCGTTTTCTTTGTTGTTGGAGGGAATTTTATGTTTCAGAGATTATCCGAGACCCTTGGCGCCTACCAGCGCCGCGACCCCGCCGCCAGGAGCAAGCTGGAGATCTTTTTGCTTTATCCCGGCGTGCACGCCATTATCTACCATCGTCTTGCACATTTTCTGTTTCGCCACAAAATGCGATTTCTGGCCCGCGCGGTGTCCCAGTGGAGCCGCTTCTGGACGGGGATCGAGATCCATCCGGGCGCCGTTATCGGCCGCCGCTTTGTCATCGACCACGGCATGGGCATCGTGATCGGAGAGACAGCCGAGGTGGGCGACGACGTCCTGCTCTATCAGGGCGTGACCCTGGGCGGCACCGGTAAGGAAAAGGGCAAGCGCCATCCCACGATCGGGAACAATGTGATGATCGGTTCGGGCGCCAAGGTGCTGGGCCCGTTCGCCGTTGGGGACAACTCCCGCATTGCCTCCAACGCCGTGGTCCTCAGCGAGGTGCCGCCGGACTCCACCGCCGTGGGCGTGCCGGCACGTATCGTACGCGTTGGCGGAGAGAAAATAGACTACGCCGGACAGGTGGATCAGATCCACGTTACCGACCCCGTGCAAAAGGAGCTGCAGGCCATCCAGTCCCGTCTGGACTGGATCGAAAAGCTGCTGGATGAGGGGAAACCCAAGGAACTGTAAAAACGCGTGCCGCGCCTGAGCGGATCAGGACTCGCATGTTCGCGGTGCGTACCGCCGGCAGAAACGGGTGGTGCGCACCGCCTCTATAACCGCGCGGGACGGACAACCCTGTTAAAACGGCCGTGTTCCGTTTCGTGCCTGTGAAAGGAATGGTTTTATCCATGAAATTATTTAACTCCATGTCCCGGAAAAAGGAGGACTTCGTTCCTCTGGCGCCCGGAGAGGTGAAGATGTATGCCTGCGGGCCGACGGTGTATAATTTTATCCATGTGGGCAACGCCCGCCCCATCATCATGTTCGATGTCCTGCGCCGGTACTTTGAATACCGCGGCTACCGGGTGACTTTTGTGCAGAACTTTACCGATGTGGATGACAAGATCATCAACCGCGCCAAGGAGGAGGGGGTTTCTTCCGCGGAGATTTCGGAGAAATATATCAAAGAATATTTCACCGACGCCCAGGGGCTTGGCGTGCGCCCGGCCACCATCCACCCCAGAGCCACCGAGAACATCGGCCCGATCATCGAAATCGTGCAGACCCTGATCGACAAGGGATACGCCTATGTGGCGGACGGCGACGTCTATTACAGAACCGCCAAATTCGAGCGCTACGGCTGCCTGTCCCACCAGCCCCTGGAGGAGTTGGAGGCGGGCGCGCGCATCGACGTCAGCAGCATAAAGGAAAATCCGATGGACTTCGCGCTGTGGAAGAGTGCCAAGCCCGGCGAACCGTACTGGGAGTCGCCCTGGGGGAACGGACGCCCCGGCTGGCACATCGAGTGCTCCGCCATGAGCAACCGTTTTCTGGGGAAGACCATGGACATCCACTGCGGCGGACAGGATCTCCAGTTCCCCCATCATGAAAACGAGATCGCGCAGTCCGAGGCCGCCAACGGCTGCAAATTTGTAAATTATTGGCTCCACAACGGTTTTCTCAATATCGACAACCGGAAAATGTCCAAGTCCGAGGGCAACTTCTTTACCGTGAGAGACGCCGCCGAGGCTTATGGCTACGAACCCATCCGCTTCTTCATGCTCTCCGCCCATTACCGCAGCCCGCTGAACTATTCGCGCGAATCGCTCACCCAGGCGCAGGCGGCGCTGGAGCGCCTCTACACCGCCGACGATAATCTGGATTTCCTGACGCAGAACGGCGCGGAGGGCGAGATGACCGAGGCGGAACGGACCTTTGCCGCCGGATTCGACGATTACCGCAGGCGGTTTGACGACGCGATGGACGACGATATGAACACCGCCGACGCGATCGGCGTGCTTTTTGAACTGGTGCGCGCGGTCAATACCGCCGTGGAGCAGGCGCCGACCCGCGCCTTTGCCGCCGCCTGCCGCGAGATGATCCATGAGTTTACAAACGTGCTGGGCCTGCTGTATAATCAGAAAAAGGACGACCTGGACAGCCAGGTGGAGGCGCTGATCGAGGCCAGGCAGGCAGCGCGCAAGGCAAAGAACTTTGCCGAGGCCGACCGCATCCGGGACGAGCTCAAAGCAATGGGCGTGGAGCTGATGGATACCCCGCAGGGTGTCAAGTGGAAGAAAACGCAGCTTTGAGGCAATACTGGAAGCAGGGGGGAGAACTCGACGGCTCAGACACAGAATGATTTTACGCAGGGAAGTATCCCCCGGGCGATCCTGACGCTGGCGCTGCCCATGACGGCGGCACAGCTCATCAATATCTTATATAATGTAGTGGACAGGATGTACATTGGCCGCATCCCCGGCGTGGGCCGGCTGGCCCTCACGGGGCTGGGCCTGTGCCTGCCCATCATCTCCATCCTGATCGGGTTTGCGAACCTGTGCGGTATGGGCGGCGCGCCGCTTTGCTCCATTCACAGGGGACGCGGGGAAAACGAGGAAGCCGAGCACATCATGGGCAACTCTTTCTCCCTCCTCCTCCTGTTCGGCGCCGCCCTTACGGTGATCTGTCTCCTGCTCAAACGGCATATCCTCTATCTCTTCGGCGCCAGCGACATCACTTTTCCGTATGCCGACGGCTATCTTACGCTTTATCTTCTCGGCACGCTGTTTGTGATGATCGGTCTGGGCATGAACCCGTTTATCAATTCGCAGGGCTTCGGACGGATCGGGATGATGACGGTGGCGCTGGGCGCGGTGGTGAACATCGTCCTTGACCCTGTTTTTATTTTTGTGCTGAACATGGGGGTGCAGGGCGCGGCGCTCGCAACCGTGATCAGTCAGGCGTGCTCCGCGCTTTGGGTCCTGCAGTTCCTGACGAGCAGGAAGGCCATTCTGCGCCTCAGACTTTCCGCCATGCGGCTGCATGCGGCGCGTGTAAAACGGATCCTCACGCTGGGGCTGGCGGGGTTTGTGATGGCGCTCACCAACAGCCTTGTCCAGGTGGTATGCAACGCCACCCTCCAGCGGTACGGCGGGGATCTGTATGTGGGCGTGATGACCGTTGTCAACGCGGTGCGCGAAGTGATCAGCATGCCCCTCAGCGGACTTGTCAACGCCGCGCAGCCGGTGCTCGGCTACAATTACGGCGCCCGGGAGTACGGAAGGGTGCGCCGGGGTATTCGGTTCACAACAGCCGTCAACCTGTCCTACGCGCTTTTGGTATGGGGCCTTACGATCCTTGCCCCCGGCCTGCTCATCCGGATCTTTAACAGCGAGGCGGAACTGATCTCGGCCGGGATCCCCGCGTTTCGGACCTATTTCGCCGCGTTTTTCATGATGGCCTTTCAGATGACGGGGCAGACTACCTTCCTCTCTCTCGGCCGTTCCCGCCAGGCAATTTTCTTTTCCCTGCTGCGCAAAGCCATCATCGTCGCCCCCCTCACCATTGTCCTCCCCATGATGGGGCTCGGGACGGGAGGGGTATTTCTGGCCGAGCCGATTTCCAATGTAATCGGCGGGCTCTTCTGCTATCTCGCCATGATCGTTACGGTCTATCGGCCGCTTGGTATCTGGAGCGAGGAGCGAAGCGTATAAACAAAAACAGGAGGCAGTCTCATGAAGCTCATGGTCATTGACGGAAACTCCATTCTTAACAGAGCCTTCTATGGCGTGCGCCCCCTGTCCACCCGGGACGGGCTGCCCACACAGGCGGTTTACGGCTTTCTCACCATTCTGCTGAAGCTGCTGGATGAGATCTCTCCGGATGCCCTCTGCGTTACATTCGATCTGAAGGAGCCTACCTTCCGGCATGAAGCCTTTGAGGGCTACAAGGCAAAGCGCAAGGCGATGCCGGAGGATCTTGCGGTCCAGGTGCCCATCCTTAAGGAAGTTCTGGACGCGATGAATATCCCGCGGTATGAGCTGGCGGGATGGGAAGCGGACGACCTCATCGGCACGATCGCCCGACGCTGTGAGGAGAAGGGCTGGGACTGCGCCGTGGTCACCGGGGACCGGGACTCCCTTCAGCTCATCACCGAAAAAACCCATGTGGACCTTGTCTCCACCCGCATGGGGCAGACCACCACCCGGGAGATGACCCCGGAGACTTTTGCCGCAGACTACGGCTTTGAACCGTGTAAAATGGTTGATCTCAAGGCGCTGATGGGGGACCCGTCCGACAATATCCCCGGCGTGCCGGGCATCGGGGAAAAGACCGCCATGGATCTGGTGCAGAAGTACGGGACCATCGACGAGCTTTACGCGGCCTTCGAGGAGCTTGCGCTCAAACCGGCCACGCGGCGCAAGCTGGACGAGGGGCGGGAAATGGCGCAGATCTCCCACGGGCTTGCCGCCATTCGCAGGGATGCGCCCATTGAATTTCAGCCGGAGGATGATCTGCGGCGCCCGCCGGATGCTAAGGCGCTGTACGAGATTTTTTTGCGGCTGGAGTTTTCCAAGCTGATCGAGCGGCTGGGCCTGTCGGCCGCGTCCGCGGGAAGCGCAGCACACCGGAACGAAGAAAAACGGCGCACCACCGAAACCGTTGCCGACGCCGCCGAACTGGACGCGCTGCTGGCTCGCTGGGAGCAGGCGGAATACGTCTCCTTCCTGGCGCTGCCTTCACTGGACGGCGCAGCAGTGTGCTGCGGCAGCCATATCTCCATTCTGTTCCAGAACAGACTGGGGGACGAGGGGTATCGCCGTTTTCTGCGCGAATTTTTCAGCGCGCGTATCCGGAAGGTCTCCCATGAGAGCAAGGACCTGATGAACCGTTTGCTGGGGGAAGGACTCTCCACCGACGGTTTTGTCTTTGACACTGCCGTTGCCGCGTATCTCCTCGCGCCCACCGATGGGAGCTATGCGCTGGAGAGACTCGGAATTTCTTATTTTAACCGTGAACTCCCGCCCTCCGCGGCATTTACCGCACCCGATGCCTTTGCGCCGCTTGCCGATTCCACAGCCGCGCTGGCCGCGTTTTCCGCGCACGCCGCGCTGGTGGATGATCTTTATGAGCTCCTTGCCGCCGAGCTTACCAAATTGGGTATGGAGGAACTATATAATAAGGTAGAGCTTCCCCTGTGTCCTGTGCTGGCCGAAATGGAGCGGACCGGTTTTCTGGTTGACCGCGGCGCGCTGTCGGCCTTCGGCGCGACCCTGGCCAAGGGGATCGATGCGGCTCAGGCCGCGATTTATGAACTGGCGGGCGAGCAGTTCAACATCAATTCCACCCAGCAGCTGGGCGGGATCCTTTTTGACAAACTGGGCCTGCCGCCGGTGAAAAAAACCAAGACGGGCTATTCCACCAACGTGGAGGTCCTGGAAAAGCTGCGGGGCCGCCATCCCATCATCGACTCCATTATGGAGTACCGCCAGCTGACCAAACTGCAGTCCACCTATGTCGAGGGGCTCACGAAGGTTATCGCCCCGGACGGCCGGATCCACACGAGCTTTCAGAACACGGCCACCGCCACGGGGCGTCTGTCCTCCACCGAGCCGAACCTGCAGAATATCCCCATCCGCACCAAGCTGGGCGCCGAGCTGCGCAAAATGTTTGTGGCCGCTCCCGGCTGTGTGCTGGTGGATGCCGACTACTCCCAGATCGAGCTGCGCCTTCTGGCGCATATTTCCGGCGATGAGGCGATGATCCATGCCTTCCGGACCGGAGAGGATATCCATACCATTACCGCCTCCCAGGTGTTCGGCGTGCCGCCGGAGCATGTGACAAGAGGTATGCGTTCCTCCGCCAAGGCGGTGAATTTCGGGATTGTCTATGGGATCTCGGATTTTTCGCTGTCGCAGGATATCGGGGTCTCGCGAAAGGAAGCCAGAGCTTATATGGACCGCTATTTTGAAAAATACAGCGGTGTCCGCGCGTATATGGACAAAATCGTGGAGAAAGCCAGGGAGGATAGTTACGTTTCCACCCTGATGGGCCGCCGGCGCTGGCTGCCCGAGCTCAAGTCCGCCAATTTCAACCTGCGCTCGTTCGGCGAGCGGGTCGCGCTCAATATGCCCATCCAGGGCACAGCGGCGGATATCATCAAGCTGGCCATGCTGAGGGTCAGCAAGCGCCTGCGCGAGGAGAGGCTCGCGGCGAAACTCGTACTCCAGGTCCATGACGAACTGATCGTGGAGTGCCCGGAGGAGGAGGCCGAACGGGTGAAGCGGCTGCTTCCTGAGGAGATGGAGAAGGTGATGTCCCTGTCGGTGCTGCTGAAGGCCGAGGCCGGCGTGGGAAAAAGCTGGGCAGAAGCCCATTAACAGAGGTGTACCGCATGACTTTTCAACTTGTTCCGATGGATCGTTCGCATCTTTCCGCCGTTGCCGCCATGGAGCGGGAGTGTTTTTCCGCGCCATGGTCGGCGGATATGCTGGCGGAGGAATTATACCATGACAATGCTTCCTATATCGTGGCAGAGGCGGAGGACGGGACCGTGCTCGGCTATGCCGGACTCCAGGCCGTTCTGGACGAGGGATACATTACAAATGTCGCCGTGGCTCCCGCCTTTCGCCGGCAAGGCGTGGCGGACGCGCTGGTGTCGGCGTTCTGCCGCTTTGGCAAGGCAAAGCTGGCTTTTCTGACTCTGGAGGTACGCGCTTCCAATGCCGCCGCTATCGCGCTTTACGAGAAGCACGGCTTTTCCCCTGTGGGACGGCGGAAAAATTACTACGATCATCCGACCGAGGATGCCGTTTTGATGACCCTGCGGTTTTAGAAACCGAAGCGGAATGCAGACGCGCCTGTCATGCCGTTAAAATCTTTTCACCATGGACGGAGGAGTAAAGCTTGATTATTTTAGCCATTGAATCTTCCTGTGACGAGACCGCTGTCGCGGTTGTCCGGGATGGGCGCACGGTACTGGCCGACTGCATCGCGTCCCAGGCGGACATGCATGCCGTCTATGGCGGCGTGGTGCCTGAAATCGCCTCTCGCAAACATATCGAGGCCATTGCCGGGCTGGCCGACGAAGCGCTGCGTCTGTCGGATGTGACCAGGGACGAGCTGAATGCCGTGGCGGTAACTTATGCGCCCGGCCTGATCGGCGCGCTTCTGGTGGGGGTGAGCTTTGCCAAATCGGTCTCCTTCGGACTGGGCCTGCCCATTATCCCCGTGCATCATGTGCGCGGGCATATTGCCGCCAACTACATCGCCTATCCGGAGCTGGAGCCGCCCTTCCTGTGCCTTTGCATTTCGGGCGGATCCACGCTGATCGTAAACGTAAAGGGGTACACGGAGATGGAGGTCCTCGGCTCCACCCGGGACGATGCGGCGGGCGAATGCTTTGACAAGGTGGCCCGGGTGCTGGGACTGGGTTATCCGGGCGGCGCGCCGCTGGACAGGCTGGCCAGGGGAGGAGATGATACCTGCTTTTCCCTTCCCCGCGCTTCGATCCAGGACGCGCCGCTGGATATGTCTTTCTCCGGCCTGAAGACCGCCATGCTCAACCTGATCCATAATGCCGGGCAGAAGGGGGAGGCTCTGCCCATGAGCGATCTCGCCGCCTCCTTCTCCGCCGCCGTCAGCGATATGCTGGTACCGCGCATCATGCAGGCATCCCGCCGCCTTGGATACGGCAAGGTGGCGGTGGTAGGCGGCGTAGCCGCCAATTCGCGCATCCGGGGAGACCTGGAGCGGGCCTGCCGCATGGCGGGCGATCGTCTTTACCTGCCTCCGCTCTCCCTCTGCGGCGATAACGCGGCCATGATCGGCTGCCAGGGCTATTATGAATATCTGGCCGGAAAACGCGGAGATCTGTTCCTCAACGCATACGCGAACCGGGAGATCGGACGCGGCTGAGGATGAAACAGGGACTGTATTATCAAGGAAAGATTTTTCTTTATTATGTAAAGCAAAACCGGTATGTGCCACCCGCCGGAATTTGCGATACGGCCTTGTGGGAAAAATGGTGCAGAATCTGCAAACGTCTGGAAGAGTTAGCGCGGATGCCTGTGCAAAAAGCTGTGGAAAATGTGAATAACTATTTGTAGTCACCGTTACCGAGCGAAATTACGTAAACAAATCTGACCACCGGAAAGGGCTTTGCACTTGCAGAAAAAGAGAGAAAATCTTGTTTTTTTCAGGAAATTTGTCTTTTTTTGCAGCCTCAGGCCCGCTGATTTTCATTGGCGGCATTCAGCCGGGAGATATCATCCGGCCGGGGGATCGGAACGGCGAAAGAACTATACGAATGGTAATATACGTTTTTACAAAACCTTTTCATTGACGGAGCAGCCATCCTGTGTTACAATGCTTTTCGGCGCTTGCTGGTGTAGCTCAGTCGGTAGAGCAGCTGATTCGTAATCAGCAGGTCGCCGGTTGTCCATAAGGTCAGGTATTTTCAAACACGCGAAAACATGGTAAACTAACAAACAGAACTTCGACGGAGACAGTCGGTTCTCACAGATGCTGGTGTAGCTCAGTTGGTAGAGCAGCTGATTCGTAATCAGCAGGTCAGGTGTTCGAGTCACCCCACCAGCTCCATGTCTCCGTCAAGGTATCTTGACGGAGATTTTTCTATGTCTGGAGGTGCCGTCGTGGCGAAAAAGGATTATACTGTTTTTATGAAGAACGCGGAAGCGTCCGTCCGTATGGAGGGATATACAGTAACCCCCAAAATGCGCAATCAATGTAAGCAGGTACTCAGCGGCAAAACCACAACAGCCGAGTGCCTGAAGCAGTTTACTGCCACAAAAGCGGCAAAGGCGGCCAAATAAATGGGATACAGCATTGATCCAATTTCAGATAACTGCTATCCGGGTACAACAGTCCTGATCAATAAGCTGGATATCCGTGACGAGCAAACCCTGAACGAAGCGGAAACTCTCGCCACATATATTAACGCCTCCAAGCTGGAAGAACAACCGCTTGAAGGCGCTTTTGACTTTGCCCACTACAAGGCGATCCATCATTTTCTTTTCTCTGACTTATACGACTGGGCGGGACAAATCCGCACGGTAAATATCAGCAAGAAAGGCACGCGCTTCTGCCCTGCGGAGGAAATCGAAGATCGAGCCGGGTTGATTTTCGATCGCCTCAAAGAACAGGATTACTTCCGAGGCCTACCCCACGATGCCTTTACAGACGAGATCGTGGATTTTTATCGCGCCACCAATGACCTCCACCCTTTCCGCGAGGGCAATGGCCGTACCCAGCGCGCCTTCCTAACACAGCTCATCCGTAACGCCGGATATGACATCAAGTGGTCAAAAGTGGACACTGATCTCCTCATGATTGCCACAATACAGGCGGCAAATGGCGTGACGGATTTGTTAAAAGACGTGTTAGACAAGGGTTTTGTCACCTCAGTGTAAGGTAAGGGCTCATTTTTTTGAATATAATGCGGTGGTTCGCAACGCGGAGGTCGTGTGTTCAAGTCACATCAGTAGCTCAAAAACCGCCTAAAACTTGCGTTTTAGGCGGTTTTTTCAACGTTATAAGTGCTTATACATTTTTTGATATTGAATGTCTCAATTACTTCACCGAAAGCATCTCGCCATCAATGTTGACGTAATCTGAGAGTAGTTCCAATGCGGTATCTAAGTACTCAGTGGTTGCCTTTCCAACACGATTTACACCGCACTGAGACGCAAGGGATCGATAAAGTCCAATCTTGTCAGCCGTAACATTTTGTTTCAGAATTTCCAGCAGCCCGGCAGCCAATTCTTCCGGCGCAATCTGCTTAACCTCACGGGTGATATCCCCGGGAGTGCGGAATTGAATCTCAGGCGAGCCGTTCAAATATAGGAACCCCTTTCTGCGAATGATGCTATACTTCTGATAGCCGTACATCTGCTGTTCGTAGGTTCTCTGCACAACACTGGTGACTTTTTCCCGTCCAAATAGGGTGACTATCCGCTTCAACAAAAGTTCTTCCGAGAGTGGTGCTTCGATTTCAAGAATTGCCTTGACCATGCCCTTGAAGTCACGAGGAAGAAACTGTCGACTGAGTTGGTTGATATCTGCTGCTCTGTAACGTGGAAATTCAAAATGTGTTTCCTTAGCAACTTCTTCAAATGTTTCCGGCGGCTGTTCTCCTGCTTGCTTTGTCTGTGACGCTGTCGGATGCTTGACCGCATTGGCCGCCGCTTCCAAAAGGCGCAGCTTCTCGACAGATTTATTTCTGAACCAATCAGTTGACCAAATTCGGTAAAACTTCCATCCCATACGTTCCAGAATTTCCTGCCGAAGACGGTCCCTGTCACGGGCATTTTTTGAAGAATGGTAGGTGGCACCATCACATTCAATTGCAAGGACATAATCTGAGCTATCAGGAATTTTCAGGCCCAAGTCAATTCTAAAACCAGAACAACCAACCTGTGTATCAACGGAAAACCCATTTGAACGCAAATAATCGCAGACCTCAAGCTCGAAATCGGAATCAAACTGCTCAAACGGGCTGACAGACACTGTTCGCTCCAACGCAATATCACCGTTTTCTGCGAAATCAAGGTAATCACGCAATAGTTTCGCGCCTTCTGCCGATGTACGCTTTAAGTCAATATCCGCGTAATGCATGGAAGAAACCAGTTGGACATTGCTTTTTGCACGAGTTACCGCAACATTCAATCTGCGCTCTCCGCCTACACGGTTCAGTGGGCCAAAATTGTGCAGTAAGCGCCCTTGCCCGTCAATACCATATGCGACACTGAATATAATTGTATCCCGCTCATCGCCCTGAACGGTTTCCAGATTTTTGATAAAGAACGGCTCTTTCACATCGCTCTTGAAAAAGAACTCCTTTTCCGGCGTACTCTGCCGCCGCTTCAGCAGCAGTTTATCAATCAAATCCTGTTGCGCGACACTGAATGCAACAAC
>CAZVHV010000018.1:0-14269 GCA_964627025.1 uncultured Oscillospiraceae bacterium
TGATTCCTGCTAATACAGATGGTGCGCTCGGTCGCTTTTCGGACCGAAGTGCTGTAAGTGGTTACGCGACAGCAAATCTTGAGAAATCGGTTGCCCTTAATTTCTTTAATGGCTATCCTGACGGAACACTCTTGCCTCTGACAAATATTACGAATGAGCAGACGGCAAAAATTATCTGGGAGCTTAAGCTGAAAGCGGAGAAGCCGGGTTCGCAGTGGGAAAGGTAACCTAACAATTGTGAGCAATCTGCTTCCTCCGGATAAGGAGATTATACGGCAGGAGGTGTTCCCGCTGCCATAAAATGCATTAACGATAATCATGGCGCTTTACCCTCCAGCCGGGCCAGGCGTGCAATAATTGAATTTTATTAAGTGCGTATAGTTCAAATACACTGAATTTACAGCTGAAAATCGGAAGATATCGATTTCGGTAATAAAACACAAATCCCGAAGCGTTGAGCGATCAGCGTTTCGGGATTTTTTCTCACTCTCGCAGCGGATAGACGGTTTTAAGCCCTGGAACGCTGTTCCGGATATTGTAAACGCATTGCACACGAATTTGCACACGGTCTGGCTTTTATCTATTTCATGATGTACAGCGGCCGTTTCGGATCAGAGTCTCGAACCATATAACCATAAATTGCTGTGCATTCGTGCCTCTGTTGGAGACATGCTAATCAGGGGTGATAAGAATGCAATATACCGATCCTAAAATGCGGTCATACTTCCTGACCCTGCCTCCCAAGGTACGTGCGCGGCTTATGCTCTCCAAAGTAGAATTTGCGTCTCTTGGGGAACTGATGCTGGTAGGCGAGCATTTTCGGAATGATCTCCCGCCCGAAGAACGCGAACCGCCAGCTGAACGCTGACACCCAAGGCCGCCCCGGATTCCGGGGCGGCCTTTTTATGAATTTGCCCCGCGCGTCATTCCTCATCGCCGTCCCTGTCTCCTCTATCTGTCGTCCTGCATGGCGGCGGTTTCACCATCAAGCTGGTCCTTCAAAAGCAAGCCGACGGGACAGTGATCGCTGCCCATAACCTCGGAATAGATCACGCTGTCCTCCAGCGACTCCGCCAGCCGACGGGAGATCAGAAAATAGTCGATGCGCCAGCCCGCGTTATGCTCCCTGGCATGGAACTTATAGGACCACCAGGTATACGCTCCCGTTTTTTCCGGATAAAGCAGGCGGAAGGAATCGGCAAATCCGGCATCCAGAAGCCGGGTCATTTTCTCCCGCTCCTCCTTTGAAAAACCTGCGTTTCCCATATTCTGTTTGGGATTTTTCAAGTCGATCTCCTGATGGGCCACATTCATATCTCCGCAGATCACCACAGGCTTGCGCCGGTCCAGTTCTGCCACATACGCCCGGAAAGCATCCTCCCACGCCATGCGGTAAGAAAGGCGGGCCAGCTCTTTCTGTGAATTCGGCGAGTAGACATTGACCAGGAAAAATTTTTCAAATTCCAGCGTGATGACGCGGCCTTCGCCGATATGCTCCGGAACGCCGATGTCGAAGCTGACCGAACGCGGTGGAATACGGGTGAAGACAGCTGTGCCGGAATACCCTTTCTTTTCGGCGCTGTTCCAATAGAATGTATAGCCGTCAAAAGAAAAGTTCACCTGTTCTTGCTGCATCTTGGTCTCCTGAATACAAAAAACATCGGCCCCGCTGGCGGCAAAAAATTCGGAAAAGCCTTTATTCATGCAGGCTCTCAGACCGTTCACGTTCCATGATATCAGTTTCATATGTTCCCCTTCCGCGCGTCCGGCCATGCCCTTCACGCGCTTTTTGATTCCTGATCGTTATTATACAACATACCCCCTTACATGAGAAGACCCCGGAGCCTTGAAACTCCAGGGCTCCGGGGTCTTGCTTCCCACCCGGGGGCGGCAGGGGTCACATGATATGCTCCTCCACGCAGTCGTCTACCACGCAGACCCCCATTTTCTCATGGCTCGCGGCCGGATAGAGCGCGACGCCGGTTGCATCGAATTTCGGGCAGCGCCTGGTTTCCGGATTGAGCCTTAAGCAGTCGGACCTTCTCGACCCGCGCTTTTGTTTCATATTCATCACCCTTATCCAGTATTTCCAGGTCGAAAAAAACGATACTTGGAAACACAAGGAAATCCCTTTGCGCGTGATACGAAAAAAAGGGACCTGAAAGCGCCGCAGCGCTCACAGATCCCTCTTTAATCGAAATGCTTTTCTGTTGCCGGTTTCTCCCGAAAATCACTCGGGCGCGCCCATCCTGCGAAAGCGCATATAACGCGCCTGGGTGAGCTCCTCCACCGAAAGAGCGGAAGCCTTCCGATACCACTGCCTGATCTCAAAGGCCAGAGTCTCAAACAGCTTTTCCGTGTTGCCCTCGTATTCGGAAATGATCCGCTCGACAACGCCGAGACCCTGCACGTCCTTCGCCGTCAGCTTCAGGCTTTTCGCGGCGTCGGGGGCTTTGTCCGGATCTTTCCAGAGAATGTTGGCGCAGCCCTCCGGGGAAATCACGGAGTAGATCGCGTTCTCCAGCATCCACACCTCGCTCGCAACCGACAGTCCCAGGGCGCCGCCGCTGCCTCCCTCACCGATCAGGATGGACAGGATGGGCGTTTTCAGGGTCATCATTTCCATCAAATTTTCCGCGATGGCCTGACCCTGACCCCGTTCTTCCGCGCCGATCCCGCAGAACGCGCCGGAAGTGTCCACAAAGCAGATGACCGGGCGGTGGAATTTCTCCGCCTGCTTCATCAGTCGGAGCGCCTTCCGATAGCCCTCGGGATTGGGTGCGCCGAAGTTCCGGCGGATCCGGTCCTTGGTGTCCTTGCCTTTTTCCATCGCGATCACGGTCACAGGCACCTCGTCCAGCATGGCGAGCCCGCCGACAATCGCCGGATCATCGGCGAATCTGCGGTCACCGTGAAGCTCCAGGAATCCGGTAAACAGATTGCTGATATAATCCAGTCCCGACGGGCGGTCCTTCGACCTGGCTGCCCGGACGTAATCATACGCTGTCTTCATCATGCGGCCTCCCCTTCCTGTGCATGGAAAGCAGTTCCCAGATGATCTGCTTCTGCTCCGCACGCGGAACAATCATATCAATGAACCCATGCTCCAGCAGCAGCTCCGCCTTCTGAAAATCGGGCGGCAGCTTTTTGCGCACCGTCTGCTCGACCACGCGGGCCCCCGCGAATCCGATCGTCGCGCCGGGCTCCGAGATGAGGACATCGCCCTCCATGGCAAAGCTGGCCGTGACGCCGCCCGTAGTCGGATTGGTCAGCAGCGTAAGGTAGAAGTTCCCGCGGTCGCTGTGACGCTTGACGGCGCCGCTGGTCTTGGCCATCTGCATCAGGGATAAAATTCCCTCCTGCATCCGGGCCCCTCCCGAAACGGTGCAGCCGACAACCGGGAGCCCCTTTTCCGTGGCGTATTCAAACAGCCTCGTGATCTTCTCGCCGACCACGGTGCCCATGCTGCCCATCATGAAGTAAGGCTCCATCACAAACATCGCGCACGGTTCCCCGAGGATCTGCGCTTCGCCGCAGATGACCGCCTCGGCTTCACCCGCGGATTTCTTGATGCTCTCCAGCTTTTTGGCATAGCCGGGAAACGCGAGAAAATCCCTGCTTTCCAGATTGGCGTCCAGTTCATGGAAACTGTCCTTGTCGGTCAGAAAGCTGATCCGCTGCCTCGCGTTCATGCGGAAGCAATAGCCGCAGCGGCATACGTAAGAATTCTCCCAGAGCTCGCTCAGGGGAATGTTCTTCCCGCAGCTCGGGCATTTTCTTGCCATTTCAACATCTGACTCAGCCGGCGTCGCCGAGGGCCGCCCGCCTTTTTCCAGTTCATTTTTCGGCTTGCGAAATATCATATTCAGCGGCATAATTATTCACCACGCTCTTTTAAAAAACTCGTATTGTATTTTCCATGGTAGAATCTCTGATCCGCCAGGATGTCGAGCTGCTCCTCGATATTGTTGGGAACGCCCTCGATCACAAGCTCGCACAGGGCCGCCTGCATCTTCCGGATCGCGTCTTCACGGGTCACGGCAAACACGATGAGCTTGCCGAGCAGGGAATCATAATAGGGCGGCACGGTATAGCCCGTCCACAGCGCGCTGTCGAACCGGACGCGCGGCCCGCCGGGGACATGGAGGAGGGTGACCGTCCCCACCGCGGAGGCGTTGATCCTGCACTCGATGGAACTGCCATGGATGTGGATGTCCTCCTGGCTGAAATCAAGCGGAACACCCGCCGCGATGCGGATCTGCCACTTAACAAGGTCGATCCCGGTGATCTGTTCGGTCACTGCGTGCTCCACCTGCAGCCGCACGTTCATCTCCATGAAGTAGTAATTCTTATCGTCATCCAGCAGGAATTCGATCGTCCCCGCATTGACATACTCCACCGCCTTCGCGGCCTTCGCGGCCGTCTCCATCAGCTTAGCGCGGAGCGCGCTGTCCACCGCGGGAGAGGGAGATTCCTCGATCAGCTTCTGATTGTTCCGTTGGATGGAGCACTCACGCTCTCCGAGGCACACGATGTGGTGGTACTCGTCCGCCAGGACCTGCACTTCCACATGCTTTGCCGGGCTGATGAACTTTTCCAGATACAGCGCGCCGTCTCCGAAGGCGCTCAAAGCCTCCTGCGCGGCGGTAAAGAACGCCTTCTCCATTTCGTCCGGGCCTTTGACCAGACGGATGCCGCGGCCGCCGCCGCCGGAGCGTGCCTTGATGAGCACCGGATATCCGATCTGCCCCGCCGCGTCGATCGCGCTCTGCACATCCGGCAGGATTTCCGTACCCGGGATCACGGGGACGTCCGCTTCTTTCATCAGGCGCCTCGCCTCGCTCTTATCGCCCATCATGGCGATGGTCTTGGCGTCCGGGCCGATGAACGCGATCCCATGCTGCTTGCACAGCGCGGCAAACTCGGCGCTCTCGGACAGGAACCCATAGCCCGGATGGATCGCCTGGGCTTGGGTGATCAGCGCGGCGCTGATGATCCGGTCCGCGTTGAGGTAGCTGTCGGTGGGGTCCGGCTCTCCGATACAGACGCACTGATCGGCGAGCGCAACATGCAGGGATTCCTTATCCGCCTTGGAATAGACGGCAACCGTGGCAATTCCCATTTCCTTGCATGCACGGATGATCCGGATCGCGATTTCGCCGCGGTTTGCAATTAAAATCTTTGAGAACACAGCCTCACCCCTTGATCAGCGCAAAGGAAAACTCCGCCTTGATGCAAAGTTTGCCCGCAACATATCCTTCTCCCTGCGCGAAGAAAAAGGGAGGTTTGGCTTTCGTGATGACACATTCGGTTTCGATCGTATCGCCCGGATGGACCGGGTTTTTGAAGCGCACCTTATCGATCCCGGTAAAATACGGCGTCAGACCGTCGGTCTGGGTGCTGTTCAGGAGCACGCAGGCCGACTGTGCCAGAATTTCGCACAGGATCACGCCGGGGACCACAGGGTTCCCCGGAAAATGCCCGCGGAAGAACCACTCGTCTCCGCGGAAATGATATTTTCCGCAGGCTTTTTCGTCTTTCAGAGATGCCTCGTCAATGAGAAGCATGTCGTCGCGGTGAGGAAGTATCGCCTGAATCTCTTCCTTATTCACGCGCGGATCACCCCTTTCGTATGTTGTATCCGGACCTCGCTTTAACCCTCCGCCGACTCCTGCCGGCGAATGCGGAACAGCGGCTGTCCATACTCCACAACCTGCCTGTTTCCGACGCAGATCTCGGTTACGACTCCCGTCACCTCGGAGGTAATCTCATTCATCATTTTCATGGCCTCGATGATGCAGAGCACATCCCCGGCATGGACCGTATCGCCGACCGACACATACGACTTCATCTCGGGGGAAGGAGCGGCGTAAAATACGCCGATCATGGGCGCGGTGATGGTGTGGATGTCCTTGTCGGATTCACCCTGCGGCGCGGCGGCGGGCTGTTCCTGCGGGATGCTCACCGCGGCTGCGGGAACCGGAGCGGCCGCCGCTGTCTGCCTGCCCCCGCGCTCCATCTTGACGACGGAATCGCCCTCCGAAATTTCCAGAATGGTCAGATCTGTTTCCTTCATCAGCTCGGCGAGCTGACGAATCTTTTTATACTCCATTTTCAATCCTCCCGACGGAACGCAAGGCAGGCGTTATGTCCGCCGAAGCCAAGCGAAACCGACAATGCAATCCCCACCTTTTCAGCCCTGGCTGTTCCGGGAACATAGTCCAGGTCACAGTTGGGGTCTGGCTCGGTCAGCCCGACGGTGGGCGGGATCACACCCGTATGCAGCGTGAGTATGGCAACGATGGCCTCTACCGCACCCGCTGCGCCGAGCATATGCCCGGTCATGGATTTGGTCGAGCTCACAACCGTGCGCCCGATGCGGTCTCCCATCGCCTTTTTGATGGAGACGGTCTCCGACGCGTCGTTGAGCGGCGTGCCGGTTCCGTGGGCGTTGATGTAGATCACGTCCTTCTCCGGAACGCCCGCTTCGCGCATGGCGTCGCTGATGGCACGGGAGCTGCTCTCGCCCTCAGGATCGGGCGCCGTGATATGATGCGCGTCGCAGGTCGAACCGTAGCCGGCGATCTCCGCATAGATTTTCGCCCCGCGCTTTTTGGCGTGGTTGTACTCCTCCAGAATCAGCGCGCCGGCGCCCTCGCCCATGACAAAGCCGCCGCGGCGCTTGTCAAAGGGAAGGGAAGCCGCGTCCGGGTCGGACGAGGTGGAAAGAGCGGTCATATTGGTGAATCCGGCCACGCCGAGCGGAGTGATCCCGGCCTCGGCCCCGCCGGCGATGATCACGTCGGCATAGCCGTGGCGGATGGCGCGCAGCGCCTCCCCCAGCTCGGTGCTTCCGGTGGCGCACGCGGTCACCACGGGGACGCACGGCCCCTTGGCGTTAAAGCGGATCGCGATGGTGCCGGCGGCGATGTTGGAGATCATCATCGGGATAAAAAACGGCGATACCTTTCGCGGCCCGCCATCCAGGAGCTTCTTATCCTCCCGGGAAAAGGTTTCCAGGCCGCCGATGCCGGAGCCGAAATAGACGCCGAGGCGCTCGGGCGCCACCGTACCGATGACCCCGCTGTCCTCCACCGCCTGGCAGGCCGCGGCCAGGGCGAACTGCGTATAGAGGTCGGACCTGCGCACCTCGTTTTTCTCCATATAGGCGAGCGGATCGAAGTTCTTGACTTCGGCCGCCAGCTTCGCCTTATAGTCCGTGCAGTCAAATTTTGTGATGGGCGCGATACCGTGGATGCCCGCGACAAGATTGCTCCACATCGTGGAGACGTCGTTGCCCACGGGAGTAATCGCTCCCAGGCCAGTTACAACAACTCTGTTCATGTTTCCTCCTTACATTGCCAGACCGCCGTCAATGCGAATCACTTCGCCGGTGATATAGTTTGAGACATCCTGCGCCAGGAAGGCCGCCAGTTCTGCGACCTCCTCGGGCATTCCCATGCGTCCAAGAGGAATACTTGCCAGAAGCGGGCTGTCTTCCAGATTCTCCGTCATTTCCGTCCGGATAAAACCGGGCGCGATGGCGTTGCAGCATACGTTGCGGGACGCCAGTTCCCGTGCCACCGATTTCGTCAGGCCGATCAGGCCGGCCTTGGAGGCGGAGTAGTTCGCCTGCCCCGCATTTCCGATCAGTCCGGATATGGAGGCGATATTGATGATCTTTCCGCTTCGTTTTTTCAAAAAGATAGGAGCGCAGTGCCGGATCATGTTGAACGCACCCTTGAGGTTGGTGTCAATCACCACGTCAAAGGCCTCTTCCTTCATGGAGAGAATGAGGCCGTCCTTGGTGACGCCCGCGTTATTGACCAGAATATCCACCGAGCCCAGCGCGCTTTTTACGGCGTCCACCGTCTTTTTTGCGGCATCGAAGTTGGAGACATCGCACCGGAACGCTTCCGCGCGCACGCCGAGTTCCTGCGCCGCGAGGCAGACCTCGCGTGCCTTCTCCTCATTGCCCGCATAGATAACGGCAAGATCCGCACCAAGCGCGGCGAATTTCAGCGCGATCGCCCGGCCGATCCCGCGCGAGGCGCCCGTGACCAGGGCAACCTTTCCCTTAAGCATGGCCTTTTACCTCCGCAATCGTTTTCTTCAGGCTCTCGGCGTCCTCCACGTTGCAGACACGCGCCTCGGCGGAGATCCTGGAGACCAGGCCCGACAGCACCTTGCCCGGCCCGACTTCAATAAACGTGTCCGCGCCGGCGTCCATCATATGGGTCACGATCCGGCTCCAGCGAATGGGATTGCGGATCTGCTCGGCGAGGAGCTCCCGGATATCGCCGGAATAAGGCAGCCCGGTCACATTGGAATAGAGCGGGACCGAGGGCTGCGTGATCGCAACGCTTTTCAGCGCTTCGGAAAACTGCTCCGCCGCGGGCGCCATGAACGGGGAATGGAATCCTCCCCCGACCTTCAGGGGCATGATCTTGCCGCCCCGCTCCTTGACCCGCGCTTTGAACGGCTCCAGGCTTCCTTTTTCGCCGGCGACCACCACCTGGCCGGGGCAGTTGAAGTTGACGGGATAGATATGTTCAAATTCTCCGCACAGAGCCGTTACCGCGTCGTCGTCCAGCTTGAGCACGGCGACCATGCCGGCGTCGGTCTGCTCGGCCGCCTCCTGCATCAGAAGGGCGCGCCGGCAGACCAGCCGAAAGCCGTCTTCTTCCGTGACCGCGCCCGAATAGGTCAAAGCCGTAAGCTCGCCCAGAGAAAATCCGGCCAGCATTTCGGCCTCAATCCCCGCTTCCCTGAGGGCCGCGGCGGCCGCAAGCTCCACGCACCAGAGGCACGGCTGGGTGTTTTCCGTCCTGGAAAGCTCCTCCGCAGTCCCCGAGAAGCACTGCGCGGAGGTCCCGGGACGCAGCCTGTCGGCCTGGTCGAAAACGGCCTTTGCCGCCGCGCTGGTCTCGTACAGCTCGCGGCCCATTCCGCTGTATTGCGCACCCTGTCCGGGGAAAATGAGCGCTATCTTACCCATCTGTTTGCCTCACTTAACACACGTTCCGTTTCTGTAAAGATCTCGTGGATGATCTCGGCGGCCGGCTGCTTCTTTTTGATCATGCCGGCCACCTGGCCGGCCAGGAAGCAGCCCCGTTCCAGGTCGCCTTCCAACGCCGCGAGGCGCAGCGCTCCGGCACCCATCGCCTCCAGCTCCTCATCGGAAATCCCGCTGTACTCCGCTTTGAGGTATGATCTGGAAAACGGGGTTTTCAGGCTGCGCACCGGATGCCCGAGGCGCTTGCCCGTCGTCATGGTGGCAATATCATTTGCCTTCAGGATCTTTTCCTTGTAATTCGGGTGCACCGAGCACTCGTCCGCCACCAGGAAACGGGTGCCCAGCTGCACGCCCTGCGCGCCCAGCATAAACGCCGCCGCAACGCCGCGGCCGTCGGCAATGCCGCCCGCCGCAATGACCGGGATGGTCGTGACGTCGCAGACCTGCGGCACGAGGACCATGGTCGTGAGTTCGCCCACATGGCCGCCGCTTTCGCCGCCCTCCGCGATGACCGCGGTGGCGCCCAGTCGGGTGACCAGCTTTGCCATGGCGACCGAAGCCACCACGGGGATCACACGGATCCCCGCCTCTTCCCAGCGTTTCATGTATTTGGAGGGATTCCCCGCACCGGTGGTGACAACCGCCACCTTTTCCTCGGCAACCGTTTCGGCGACCTGGTCGGCAAAGGGACTCATCAGCATAATGTTGACGCCGAACGGCTTGTCGGTCAGCTCGCGCGCGATCCTGATCTGCTGTCTGACATAATCCGCATTGGCGTTCATGGCGGAGATGATACCGAGCCCGCCCCCGTTGGAAACGGCGGCCGCAAGCTTTCCGTCTGCGATCCACGCCATTCCCCCCTGCAGGATGGGATACTCGATCCCGAGAAGGTCACAAATCGGTGTCTTAATCATTTTCTTTGCTTTTTTCTTCGATGAAGCTCACAAGGTCCCCGACCGTCTTCAGGTTGCCTTCCAGCTCGATCTCAAAGCCGAGATCCTCTTCCAGCTCCATCACCATTTCAACGGTGTCCAGAGAATCGATTCCAAGGGACTCAAAGGTCGTCTCCCGGGTGATTTCATTGACGTCACAGCCGATGTGCTCCGCGATCAGTTCAGAAAGTTTTTCGAAAATCATGATAAATTCCTCCACTATTTCTCATTTTCTTTATTTTTGCAGGGCAGGCATGGCCCGCCCGATACAAACGAATCGGTTCGGGACCGTCCGGTCAGGCCATCCATTTCAGGATACAGGCTGCGCTGGACAGGCCGCCCCCGAAGCTGCACAGGGCCAGATAATCTCCGTCCTTGAGCTTGCCGGCCCGGTTCATCTCATCGATCAGAATGGGGATGCTCGCCGCAGAGGTGTTTCCGTATTTGTCGATGTTGGTGCAGAATCGCTCGGCCGGGATGTCCAGTTTTTTCACGGCCGCTTCGATGATGCGGATATTGGCCTGATGGGGGATGACCCAGGAGATATCAGACTCCTTCAGGCCGGCCGCGCCGATCACTTCGGCCAGATCCTGGATCATGGCGTTGACCGCGAATTTAAAGGTCTCCTGCCCGTTCATATAGACATAGGGCTTCCCCGTCTCATTCTGGTAAAACGGTGACATGCCGGGGAACTGCGGGATCCTGATCACGTTGTCCCCGCCCTTGGCGAAGAGCTTGGAGGCGAGATAGGCGTCGCCGCTGCCCAGCAGCATGGCGCCGGCTCCGTCTCCGAAGATCACGCAGGTGTTCCTGTCACTCCAGTCGAGGATGCGGCTCATCCGCTCCGCGCCGATCACCAGAACCTTTTTGACCTTTCCCAGGGCAAAGAATCCGGCGGCGGTCTCCAGCATGTAGATAAAGGCGGAACAGGCGGCGTTGATATCCATCGCGGGGCAGGTAGCGCCCAGCATCGCCTGCACGGAGCATGCCATGGAGGGGGATACATCATCGGCGCTGACCGTTGCGCAGAGGATCAGATCGAGCTCCTCCGGCTTGGTGTTGCCCATCTCCAGGGCGTTCTTCGCCGCCCGGTATGCCAGATCCGTGGCGGTCTCGGTTGTGCAGACCCTGCGCTCTCTGACGCCGACCCGGCGGGAGATCCATTCATCCGAGGTGTCCACGAAGTTGGATAATTCATCGTTCGTCACGACGCGTTCCGGAACATAGTGACCGGTTCCCAATACTTTAAAACTCATGCAGTTACCCCAATACTCTCTTTAAAAAAATCGTTTAACTTTATAATCGTGCGCAGCAGGTATTCCTGCTCCTCCTGCGTAAATTCCTTCTCCAGCTCCCGCACCATGTTCATATGATACTGCCGGTGATAGGCATCGACCTTTCGTCCTTTCTTGCTCAGAAATACGCGAACGACCCGGCCGTCCGAATGGCACCCCTGTTTTTCCAGATACCCCTTGCTCTCCAGCTTGTTTACCGCCACCGTGACCGAGGGACGTGCGATCTTCAGGTATTCGGCAATTTCACTGACGGTTTTTCCGTTTTCCTTGCCCATGCCGACACATTCGATCAGGTGCATTTCCCGGATGGAAAGGTCGATTCTGGAATTGTTTCTGAGAAACTGTTCTTCGACCCGCAGAATATTATGATACGCTTCCACCAGCATGTCATTCAGCACGTGGCGAAAATCCGGCATTTCACTCTCCCCCTCTTTTTTAGTTAGGCTAACTAATTATGGGGGAAGTATACCCGTTTCGGATATCCTTGTCAAGCGCAAGCGAGAAGATTTAACATATCTTAACATCTTCCAGCCCGCGAAACCAGCGGAAAACGTGTGTTTTCGCCCGCCGAAACTTGACCCGGTTTTGACAAAATCATGCTATTACATTTTACTTACGGGTAATACTATGGTATCATCCGAATTGGTAAAGGAGAATTGCAAAGATGAAAAAACTTACGACCTTCGTAACCTGTGCCGCGCTTCTCGGCCTCACTCTGGTCGGCTGTGCCAGCTCTCCCTCCGCGTCTTCCCAAACCTCGGGAGGCGGGCCCATCACCGTAATCTCCCGCGAAGACGGCTCGGGCACCCGCGGTGCCTTCATCGAGCTGTTCGGCATTGAAGAGAAAGATGCAGCCGGAAACAAGATCGATAATACTCTGGACAGCGCCGATATCACCAACAGCACCCAGGTCATGATGACCAGCGTCGCGCAGAATCCCGCAGCCATCGGCTATATCTCGCTGGGCACGCTCAATGATACCGTAAAGGCCCTCAAGATCGACGGCGCGGAGGCCACGGCGGAGAACATCAAAAACGGCAGCTATACCATTGCCCGCCCCTTCAACATCGCAACCAAGGGCACCGTAAGCCTGGTCGCGCAGGACTTCATCAATTATATCCTCAGCGCGGACGGCCAGGCGGTGGTCGAGGACAACGGCTATGTTCGTGCATCCGACGCCCCGGCTTACAGCGGCACCGCTCCCAGCGGCAAGGTCGTCGTCGCCGGCTCCTCCTCCGTGACCCCGGTGATGGAAAAGCTGAAGGAAGCTTACCTCAAGGTCAATCCTAACGCCACCATTGAAGTCCAGCAGAGCGACTCCACCTCCGGCATGACCGCCGCCATCGATGGTGTCTGCGACATCGGCATGGCCTCCCGTGAACTTAAAGACAGCGAAAAGAGCGCAGGCCTCACCCCCACCGTCATCGCCATGGACGGTATCGCGGTCATCGTCAACACGGCAAATCCGCTTGACGGAGTGACTGCCCAGCAGGTGAAGGATGTCTACACCGGCGCTGTCACAGATTGGTCTGATCTGAAATGAAAAAACAAGGAGAACGCTTGATGCAGGTCGTCTTTCTTCTGTGCGCCTGCGTCTCCATCCTGGCAGTGGGCCTCATCTGCTTCTTCCTCTTCGCCAGCGGATTGCCGGCGATCGGCAAAATCGGGGTCCTGAACTTTCTGGGCGGCATCCGCTGGAAGCCCGCCAACAATCTTTATGGTATCCTGCCCATGATTCTGGGCAGCCTTTGCGTGACGGCTGGTGCCGTCACGCTTGGCGTTCCTGTCGGGGTTCTGACCGCTGTCTTCCTGGCCCGGTTCTGCCCGGATAAGCTGTATAAAATCCTCAAGCCGGCCATTGATCTGCTGGCGGGCATTCCGTCGGTCGTGTATGGCTTTTTCGGACTCATGGTCATCGTCCCCGCCATCCGCCTGATATGGGGCGGCAGCGGCGCGAGCATGCTGGCGGCCTCCATCATTCTGGGCGTTATGATCCTGCCCACCATTATCGGCGTCAGCGAATCGGCCCTCCGGGCGGTACCGGAGAGCTATTACGAGGGTTCTCTGGCCCTGGGGGCAAGCCACGAGCGCAGCGTCTTTTTCACCCTTCTGCCCGCTGCGAAGTCCGGTATCCTGGCCGCCGTCATTCTCGGCATCGGACGCGCGATCGGCGAAACCATGGCGGTCATTATGGTGGCAGGCAACCAGGCGGTCATTCCGTCCAGCCTCTTCAAGGGGCTGCGCACCCTCACCGCCAACATCGTGCTGGAAATGGGCTACGCCACCGATCTTCACCGGCAGGCCCTCATCGCCACGGCGGTGGTCCTCTTTGTCTTTATCCTGATCATGAATCTCATCTTTTCACTGGTCAAGAGGAGGAGCATGACATGAGAAACGCACGGGCCCAGTCCCTCTTCCTGCGGGCAATCGTTTATCTGTCCGCCGTGTTTACCGTCGCAACGCTGCTCTTCCTGGTCGGGTATATTCTGGTCAAAGGTCTGCCCCACCTCTCGCCCAGCCTGTTCAGCCTCGTTTACACCACGGAGAACGTCTCCCTCTTCCCCGCCCTGGTGAACACCGTCATCATGACCGTCCTTTCCCTGCTCATTGCGGTCCCGCTCGGCGTGTTCTCCGCCGTCTACCTGGTGGAATACGCGAAACGGGGCAACCGGCTGGTGTCTCTCGTGCGCATCACCGCAGAGACCCTCTCCGGCATCCCCTCCATCGTCTACGGCCTGTTCGGCTATCTGCTGTTCGTCATGGCGCTTGGATGGGGGTATTCGCTGCTGGCGGGCGCCTTCACACTGTCCATCATGATCCTCCCCGTGATCCTGCGCACCACCGAGGAAGCGCTCAAGTCGGTGCCGGATGCTTACCGTGAGGGAAGCTTCGGCCTGGGCGCCGGACGGCTGCGCACGATATTCGTCCTGGTCCTTCCGGCGGCCGTCCCCGGGATCCTGGCGGGCGTCATCCTCTCAACCGGACGCATCGTGGGCGAGACCGCCGCTCTCATCTACACGGCGGGC
>CAZVHV010000019.1:0-4611 GCA_964627025.1 uncultured Oscillospiraceae bacterium
TCCCGAACCAAGCGCGATACCAAACTTCGCCACACCCCGATAAAATTCTGCCGCGCACGTGATGCGCAACGGAGACTATTATAAAACACTTTCTTCTGTATTTCAAGAAGTTTTTTTATCTTATCAAAAATATTATTTTTCCGGCCGTCAAACGGTATGACGGGATGATTGCAAAACTTTTTCTTGCGCAGACAATAGAGATTGATATATAATAAATTGTATTTTTCTGAGGAGGGACCAACTATGGTGAAAGCGATTGTCGGCGCCAACTGGGGCGACGAGGGCAAAGGAAAGATCACGGACCTGTTTGCGGAGAAGTCGGATGTGGTCGTTCGGTTTCAGGGCGGCGCCAACGCCGGACATACTATCATCTGCGATTATGGTAAGTTCGCTCTGCATCAGCTTCCCTCCGGGGTATTTTATCCGCACACCACCAATGTGATCGGAAATGGTGTGGCACTCAACATCCCGTCGCTGATTTCCGAGCTGGAAACGCTGAAAACCGGCGGGGTCCCGGCACCCAACCTGATCATCTCCGAGCGCGCGCAGATCCTGATGCCGTATCACGTGTTGCTCGACACTTACGAGGAAGAACGTCTGGCGGGGAAGGCCTTCGGCTCGACAAAGTCTGGTATCGCCCCGTTTTATTCCGATAAATATGCCAAATACGGCATTCAGGTTTCCGACCTCTTTGACGAGGTGCGGCTGAAGGAACGGCTGCAGGCCGTATGCGAACTCAAAAACGTTTTGATGGAGCATCTCTACCACAAGCCGCTGCTGGACCCAGGCGCGCTGTTTGATCAGATGATGAATTACCGCGACCAGATCGGCGACTATGTCGGGGACGCGCTCGTCTTTGTCAAAAACGCACTGTGTGAGGGGAAGGAAGTTCTGCTGGAGGGGCAGCTGGGCGCGATGAAGGATCCCGATTTCGGCATCTATCCCTTTACCACATCCTCGCACACACTGGCCGGCTTCGGCTGCGTGGGCGCAGGCGTGGCTCCCAGCGATTTTTCCGACGTTTTGGCGGTGACCAAAGCCTATTCCAGCGCGGTGGGCGCGGGCGAATTCGTCAGCGAACTCTTCGGTGACGAGGCTGACACCCTTCGGCGCCTGGGCGGAGACGCCGGCGAGTACGGCGCCACCACGGGCCGTCCCCGCCGGGTGGGCTGGTTTGATGCGGTGGCCACCAGATACGGCTGCATGGTACAGGGCGCGACCAAGGTGGTGCTTACCGCGATCGATGTCCTGGGCTATCTCGATGAGATCAAGGTGTGCACCGGTTACGAGATCGACGGGATCGTTTCGGATGTTTTCCCGGTTCCCGGCCTTCTGGAGCGGGCAAAGCCTGTGTATGAGACACTGCCGGGCTGGAAGTGCGATATCCGCGGAATCACCGATTATGACGCGCTTCCCAGGGCCGCGAAGGACTATGTGGATTTCATTGAGGCCAATATCTGCGCCCCGATTACCATCGTCTCCACCGGCCCGAAGCGCCATGAGATCGCCTACCGGAAATAACATCGGCACAAACCCGGATGAAAGAAAATTAAAAGCGCTGCTGCGAAACGGTTGTTTCACAGCAGCGCTTTTTCATATCATTGGGGCGGCGCGAACCGGCTTAATTGGTGGCCTGCGGTCTGGCGCCTTTGCCGCCGCTGGGCGGTGTTTGCCCGTCGGGCGGCGTCTGTCCGTCAGACGACGTCCGGTTGCCGGGCTGCATCCGTCCCGTGGCGGTACCCGAGGTGGTGGTTGCGCCCGAGGTAGTGACAGAGACCGATTCCGTGCCGTTGATGAAGAGGGAATAGGTCTGCCCCTGCGCGATATCGGGGCTGCTGATGACGACCGACTGGTAGTTTTTCGCCGGGGTGAAGGATACGATGGTCTTGCCCGAGGCGTCGCGCAGTTCAAGGGTGCTGCCGCCCTCCTGCTCGGCCGTCAGCAGGAAGCAGATGGAGTTCTGCGCGGAAGAGGAGTCGGGAGCCTGCGCCATGCCGGAGCTTCCGGCGGCGACTAGAGTGCCGCCCGAGATGCTCATCAGGGTCTGGCTGTCAAGCGCTCCGTTGTCGTTGGCGGTGGGTCCGGAGACGTAAATCTCGCCGCCCTGGAAGGTGAGCTGGCCGTTCGAGTCGATCCCGTCGCCCGATGCGTTGACATTGAGCGTGCCGCCCGTAATGGTGATGAAATATTCGCTGTCGGTGGCGGTGCTGTTTTCACCGGGCCATCCAGGTGCGGAGGAATCATTTCCGCCGGCGGCGTTCAACCCGTCGTCGGAGGCGGTGACGTCCAGCGTGCCGCCGTTGATCATGACCGACATGCCTTCAATACCTTCGTAGCTTTTGGTGATGGTGACCGTTCCCGCGTCAATGACGAGGGCCCCGTCGGCGTGCATCCCGTCGTCTCCGGCAGCAAGGGTGAAGGTTCCGCCCGAAATGCCGAGCCCGGTGTTGGAGTGAAGGGCGTCGTCGGCCGAGTCGATGGTGAAGTCACCGCCTGTGATCAGCAGGCCGGCGCCCGCTTTCAGGCCCTTGTAGCTGTCCGTTGTCTCGGAAGAACCGGTTTTGACGGTGAACTTGCCGCCTGAAACGAGCAGCGCGGTTTCCGCCTGAATGCCGTCGCCGCCCGCGGTGATGTCGAAGGTGCCGCCCGAGAGGGAGATGTAGCCTTTTTCCGCGTCCTCATCGTTGTTGGCCTGGATGCCGTCGCCGCCTGCCGAGAGGTGGAGGGTTCCGTCCGAGACAATGACGCAGTCGCGCCCCTTGAGGGCGTCGTTTAAGGAAGTGACGTTGATGCTGCCGCCGGTGACGATCAGGTGATCCTTGGAGTGGATGCCGTCGTTATAGCTGCCGGTGACGGTCAGGGTCCCGCCGCCGTTGAAGATCAGGTCGTTTTTCGAGAAAATAGCGGCGTCCGGCTCGTCCTCGCCATCCGCAAGGGAATAGGACGTTCCGTCGGTCACCGTATTCTCCGTGCCATCCGCAAGGGTGAGAATGGTTTCGCCCGCCTGCTTGGAGTAGATGGGCGCGGAGGTGGAGCAGGAGATGGAGGCGCCGTTCAAGACAAGGCTGACGCTGTCCTCTTCGCCCGCGGCAATGATGATCTGCCCGTCCGTGAGCGTACCGCTTAGGATATAGGTGCCCGCTCCCGAGATGGTGAGCGTGCTGCCGGAAGCGCTCGCGCCGCTGCCGTTGACGGTAAAGCCGTCACCGTTCATCTGGATGGTCGTGGCTGAGGTGTCGCTCGTCCAATCCGTGTTTTTTCCCGCGGCCTCCTCCAGGAGTTTCTGCGCGTCGCTCGGGATGGTGTCGCCGATGGCGGCAGCGACGGTGCTTTGCGCGGTGCTGCCGGTGGAGGATGTGGTTTCTGCAGAGGCCGTTCCGCTTCCCGTGCAGCCGCACAGGGCGGACAGGAACAAAGCCGCCAGCAGAAGGGATAGGGTGCTCAATAGCTTTTTTTTCATATTACGCTCCTTACAGTGTGTCGCCCGAAGATTTGCGGCCGCAGACGATGGTCAGATTTCCGTTCCTGCAGCGCAGTTCATCCAGGAAATCTTTGCTGACTTCCGGCCGGCACAGCGTGATGTGGTAATGCAGTTCATACAGGGTGCCGAGATTGGTCGTCTTTACGCGCGTAAGCCGCACGCTTTTGGTGTATTTTTTGAATATATCGTCAAAGAGCCCGTCAAAGTCGAGGTTTTCCGGGATCGTGATCTTCAGCACGCGCTCCGAGCCATTTTCCGCACCGAAGCCGGTGAGGGAAAAGAGCAGCATCATGGCGCCGATGATGATGAAAAAAAGGAAGGCGGCCGCCACATAGCCCATTCCGAGCGCAAGGCCGAGCGCCATGGCGAAAAAGATGCTGCAGATCTCCCGCGCCCCACCCGGAACGGACCGGAAGCGCACGAGACTGAAGGTGCCGGCAACGGCGACGCCCGTGCCGATGTTTCCGTTTACCATCATGATAACCAGCGCAACGACGGCAGGGAGGAGGGCCAGCGTGGTGACGAAGCCCCTGGTATAATTGCTCCGGAACATATAGACAGCGGCGGTGCCCATGCCGAGCGCCAGGGAAACGGCCAGGCAGATGAGCAGCGCCTGTACGGTGAGGGTGCTGCCTATAATACTGCTAAGCACAGAGAAACACTCCTTTCTTTAAAAAATCATGGATCAGATGCTGCTTATAGCAGGCCCCGTACTTTGAAAATGTGGTCGGATAGATCTGAAGTTCCGACAGCAGCCGTGAAAGCCACAACGGGCTTGCGCCCGGGATCTTGATCTCCATCAGCGTTTTCCCGGGCGGGAGCAGCGGCGCGCCCCAGTCGCCCTGGGAGAGGTCCAGCGACGTGCTCCGCCAGCGGATATTCCGGTCGAAGGTGATGCGCAGCGCGCTGTTCTCTAAACCGGAAAGGGCGGTCCTGTCGTAGGCGATAAACGCCTTCGGGACCGGATGATAAAAATCCAGGAACCACTGGATCTCGCGCATGATCTGGCTTTCGTCTCCGGGAGATTTTCCCTTCAGCAGCCAGGGCATTGCCTCGCCCTGGGTCATGGTCACACGGCGTTTGTAGACGACGCCGTCATATTTTTTCTTCAGCTCCACGAAAACGGAGTC
>CAZVHV010000019.1:4621-14263 GCA_964627025.1 uncultured Oscillospiraceae bacterium
GGCCTTCGGAACGCCGTAGCTGCGCAGGCGCAGCTTTTCCTTATACTGCGGTTTTTCGATGGACGACCGGATCAGCGCGTAATCCGCGGTGTCGAAATAAAGATTGCAGATCGGGTAAGTCCCAAAAGAATCTTCCTTCATATATCGACCGAGGTCGGCCCTGAGCGCATCAAGCTGGCCGTCACTGACGAAATATTTGGTTTCGTAGCGCTTGAAAACGGTTTGAATGCCTGCTTCCATTGCTGTCCCTCCTATTCATGTGCCTATTTTAACATCGCTTCCTGAAAGTTTTCTGAAAAGCGCGTCTTTCAAATATGGAGGTTTTGTGAACATTTGCAGAGCGGTGCCGGACACGAAAAAAGGCCCGGCCTGCGCGTCTGCGCAGACCGGGCCGTCTTCACGGTATTTGATTAATTGCCCAAATAATGCTTGACAAGCTCCTGCAGCAGCTCGTCCCTGTCCAGCTTGCGGATCAGCGCGCGCGCATTATTGTAGTTGGTGATATAGGTCGGGTCCTCGGAAAGAATATAACCGACGATCTGGTTGATGGGATTATATCCTTTCTCCTGCAGAGCATTGTACACCGTGGTAAGGATCAGTTTAATCTCCTCACCTTTGTCCTGATTCAGCCGGAACCGCCGCGTATAATCCATCTGCATAATCGGAACACCTCCAAAATGTGCCTGTTATTTACTATTTTAACCCAAAAAGAAAGGCGTGTAAAGAGGAACGTAAAAAATTTACCGAAGAATTCATCCGTCAGCGCAGAACCGCGCCCAGCTCGGAGGTCAAAAGCGCGAGGATCTGTTTGACATCCTCGTCCGCTTCCTTGTCGGTCAGGGTGCGGTCGTCGGCCCTGAGCTTGAGCGAGAAAGCCACGCTCTTTTTCCCCTCCGGAATGGGAGCGCCGGTGTAGACATCGAAAAGCTCCACGTCCTTGACGAGATTGCCCGCGCCGCGGGAGATGCAGTCCTCGAGGACTGCCACAGAGATGGTGCTGTCGCACACCACGGCAATGTCGCGGGTGATGGCCGGGAAGCGCGGCAGGGGCTGATAGAGGGCCTCGGGCGCCCGCTGAGCCAGCACCGCGCCGAAATCAAGCTGGGCTGCGTAGACCGGGCAGTCCATCCCGTAATTGGAGGCCGTCAGGGGGTGAAGCTGCCCCAGAACGCCGAGGGTCACGCCGCCGGAGGAGACCGCGGCGCAGCGTCCGGGATGGTAGGCCGCTTCCTCCGCGGCCGCCGTAAAGGAGAGAGACTTTACGCCAAGCCCGCCCAGGAGCGCCTCGACCACGCCCTTGAGGACGAAGAAATCCGCGTCGCCGCCGTAGGTTCCCAGGGAGAGCACCGTGGACTCGTGTGCCAGGGAGCTGTCCGCCTTGGGCGCATAGACGGTGGCAAGCTCATAGAGCCTGACCGCTTTGTTGCGGTAGCTGAAGTTGCGGCCCAGAATCTCCAGCATGGAGGGCAGAGCCGTGGTGCGCATGACGCTGGTATCCTCGCCCAGCGGGTTCAGGATGGTCACCGATTTCCTGCGCGGGTCGCCGGCGGCCAGGCGGATCTTATCGTACGCGGAGGGGGAGATGAAGGAGTAGGTCATGATCTCCGAATAGCCCATGCCGCGGCAGAGCGCGCCCGCCAGATTTTCCGCTTTCTGCTTCGGTGAAAAGCCGCCGCGGGTGGCCGCGCCAGCCATCAGGGTAATGGGGATGCGGTTGTAACCATAAAACCGGGCGATCTCCTCGGCGATGTCGGAGTAGTGTTCCACGTCCGCGCGCCAGGAGGGGACGGTGATCTTGTCCTGCTCCACGGTGAAGCCGAGATGCTCCAGAATGGTGACCATTTCCTCCCTGGAAACGTCGGTGCCCAGCAGTTTGTTGATCTTCCCGGGCTCCAGCGTGAGAGTAACGGGGTTCTGGTCGGCGGCGATGACGTCGATCACGCCGTCGACCACCTCGCCGCAGCCCAGAAGCTCCACCAGCTCGCAGGCGCGTTCCACGGCGGGCAGGGTGCCGAGCGGGTCCAGTCCCTTCTCGAACCGGCTGGAGGCGTCGGTGCGCATGCCGAGGGCCACGGCGGTCTGACGGATGGAGACCCCGTTGAAGTTGGCCGACTCAAAAACCACCATGGCGGTGTCGCCTACGATCTCGGAGTTTGCGCCGCCCATCACGCCGGCCACGCCCACCGGACGATGCTCGTCGGCGATGACCAGCATGCTCGGCGTGAGCCTGCGGGTGTTGCCGTCCAGCGTTTCAATGACCTCGCCCTCGTTTGCGCGGCGGACGACGATCTTGCAGCCCTTCACGCAGGAGAAATCGAAAGCGTGCATGGGCTGGCCGTATTCCAGCATCACATAGTTCGTGATGTCAACGATGTTGTTGATGGGCCGCACGCCGGAGGCGCGCAGACGCTCGCGCAGCCACTTGGGGGAGGGCGCGACCTTCACGTTCTTTACCATCCGGGCGGTGTAGCGGGGGCAGAGGTCGGCATCGGCGATCTCCACGTCGAGGTGCTCCACGACGGAGCCGCCGGAGCCTTTGACCGCCGGCGTGTGGAGCCGCAGCGGCACGCGGTAGGTGGCCGCCGTTTCGCGCGCAAGGCCGATGACGGACAGGCAGTCGGGGCGGTTCGGCGTGATCTCGAACTCCACCACATGGTCGTCCAGGCCGAGCACCGGGCGGACATCGTCGCCGGGCCTGCAGTCCTCCTTCAGGATGAAAATGCCGTCTTCCATGGCGTAGGGGAAATCGTGAACGGTGAGTCCGAGCTCCTTGAGGGAACAGAGCATCCCGCAGGATTCCACGCCGCGCAGCTTTCCGGTGTTGATGCGGATGCCGCCGGGGAGGGTGGCGCCGTCCAGGGCAGCCGGCACCAGATCGCCCGTGCACACGTTCTGCGCGCCGGTGACGATCTGGACCGGCTGTTCCCGGCCCACGTCCACCATGCAGACCCACATGTGGTCGGAATCCGGGTGGCGGCTGATCTCGGTCACTTTGCCGACCACCACGTTCCGGATGTCTTCGCCCATGACCTCGGTGATCTCCACCTTGGAGCCGGACAATGTCATGGCCTCGGCATAGTCCCGGTCTCCGGCGGTGATCGTGACAAACTCGGTAAGCCATTTTCTGGATAATTTCATGAATATGACCATTCCTTTCGCAAGTGCGCTTCAAGATTCATTTGAAACAGGGACATAAGCCCTTAAAATTGGCTCAAGAACCGCATGTCGTTCTCGAAAATCAGCCGCAGGTCACTGATGGAGAAGCGGCGCATGGCCATGCGCTCCACGCCCATGCCGAAGGCGAAGCCGGAGTAGATGCTGGTGTCGATGTTGCAGCCCTCCAGCACTTTCGGATGCACCATGCCGGCGCCAAGCAGCTCGATCCAGCCCTCGCCCTTGCACACCCGGCAGCCCTTGCCGCCGCACTCAAAGCACTGAACGTCCACTTCACAGGACGGCTCGGTGAAGGGGAAGTGGTGCGGGCGGAAGCGGGTCTTGGTGCCGCTGCCGTAAAGGGCCTCGACCACGGCGTTGAGCGTGCCCTTCAGATCGGCCATGGTGATGCCCTTGTCGACCACCAGCCCTTCCACCTGATGGAACATCGGGGAGTGGGTGGCGTCCACCTCGTCCTTCCGGTAAACGCGGCCGGGGGCGATGATTCGGATGGGGGGAGCCTGGCGTTCCATGACCCGCACCTGCATGGGCGAGGTCTGAGTGCGCAGAAGGACCGAGCTGTCCTCGGTCAGATAAAAGGTATCCTGCCACTCTCTGGCCGGGTGGCCCTCCGGGGTGTTCAGGCGGGTGAAGTTATAGTCCGCCAGCTCCACCTCCGGCCCTTCGGCCACCTGGAACCCCATGCCGATAAAGACATCCTTCACCTCGTCCAGCACGATGGACATGGGGTGACGGTGGCCGACCTCCGGCTTTTTGCCCGGAATGGTGACGTCGAGGGTCTCCGCTTTCAGACGGAGGTCAAGGGCGGCCTCCTCCAGCTTTTTCTGCTGGCGGGTGATCGCCTCGGCAAGAGCCTCGCGGACCTCATTGGCCAGCTGCCCGATCACCGGACGCTCCTCGGCCGAGAGAGCGCCCATCTGCTTCAGAACAGCGGTCAGCTCGCCTTTTTTGCCCAAATATTTGACCCTGATGCTCTCCAGTTCTGCGGCGGCCTTCGTAGCCTTCAGAGCCTCAATGGCCTCCTGACGGATCTGCTCTAATTTCTGCTTCATATTTCCGCTCCTTTACAACAAAAAAACCCTTCATCCCTTTGAGACAAGGGACGAAAGGCAAACCTTCCGCGGTACCACCCACGATTCGTATGATCTCATACGCGCTTATTCCCTGATAACGGGGGAAGACCCGTCCGCGTTTTTTGCGCGGAAGCTCCCGGGCGAACCAAGCGAAACGCCGCGGGCCGGCTTTCAGCCGGTGGCCGGTCCTCTCTGGGCGGCGCGCACACGCTATTTTCCCATTCACAGCTTATAAACAAAGGTATTTATACCACAGATAGGAGAAAGATGCAAGACAAAATTAACGGGCCGGGCCGCCCGGGTGCATTATGGACAAATGGGGGGAAGGGTGATAAAATAACTCGCGGAAAAGCGCGGAAAGGAAAGACCTGCGATTTTCCCGAAAGGAGCGGAGCGCGATGTGCGAGATGGTTACGGTGGATGCGGCATTTGTTTCCGCCGCCCTGCCCCGCCGCCCGAGGGACGCCCACAAGGGAAATTTCGGAAGGGTCTATCTTGTCGCCGGCAGCGTGGGGTACACCGGCGCTCCCGTCATGGCCGCCCAGGCGGCGGTAAGGACCGGGAGCGGTCTGGTGTTTCTTGCGGTGCCCGGGGAGATCTGGCCGGTCGTTGCGGTGAAGTGCGACGAGGCGATGCCCTCGCCGCTGCCCGGCTCCCCGGAGGAACTGCTGGAGAAGATCGCGCGCTGTGACGCCGTTCTCGCAGGGCCGGGGCTGGGCCGCGCCCCGGAGACGGACGCGCTGACCCTGCGGATCGTACGGGACGTCGTGTGTCCGCTGATCCTGGACGCCGACGGCATAAACGCCGCTGCGGGGCATATAGATATGCTGGACGGGCGCCGCGGCCGCCTTACGATCCTCACCCCGCATGACGGGGAATTTGCCCGCCTGAAGGGAGAAGGGGCGCCGGCTGCCGCGGGGTTCGAAGCGCGCCTGGCCGAGACGCTGGCCTTTGCGCGGGCCCACGGCTGTGTCCTGGTGCGCAAGGGCCACCGCACCATCACCGCCTTTCCGGACGGAGAGGCTTTTATCAACACCACCGGAAACCCCGGCATGGCTAAGGGCGGCAGCGGGGATGTGCTGGGCGGCATGATCCTCTCCCTGATCGGGCAGGGCATCCCGGCCAGACAGGCGGTGCCCGCCGCGGTATGGCTCCACGGCAGGGCGGGCGATCTGTGCGCCGCCGAAAAGGGGGAGTACGGCATGACTCCCACCGACATGATCGCTCGTATTCCGGATGCCATAAAATCGGTTTAGGAGGTAGGGTTGTGCGCAAGACAGCGGCATGCGCACAAATGATAGCCCTGTGTCTGGTCCTGACCGCCTGCGGGCAGAGCACGGACACGGGTACGGAGGAACTGGCGCTGGGGATCCGGGCCGAGTACATCGCCATGACCGGCTGCGCCGGCGAGACGCGGCTCACCGCCGATTACGGCCAGCGGGTGTATGAGTACACTCTTGAGTTTACCTACGAAAAAGACGGAGAACTGGTGTTCACCGTGGTGGAACCGGAGAATATTGCCGGCATCACCGCGCGGGTGAAGGACGGCAACACCATGCTGGAATTCGACGGGATCCGCCTGGAGACCGGCGAACTGTCCGGGGACGGACTCTCGCCGATCGACGGCCTGCCCGCCCTGCTCGACTACGCGCGGTCCGGCTATATCGCGGAGTGCGGCATGGAGACCATCGGCGAAACGCGGGCCCTGCGCATCTGCTGCCGGGACCCGGAAAACCAGCCGGGGAAGGGCACCGAGGCAACACTCTGGTTCAACAGCGATACACATGATCTGATGCGGGGCGAGATCAGCAGCGACGGCTATACGGTCGTACGGTGCGAATTCACCTCTTTCAGCTTTCAATAAACTAAAGAAGGTTATCTGACATGCACGACTTGCAAACGAGAACATGGGCGGAGATCGATCTCTCCTGTCTGAAACACAACTATCTTGCGCTGCGGGAACTTCTGCCGCGGGGCTGCCGGTTTCTGGGCGTCGTAAAGGCGAACGCCTACGGGCACGGAGCGGTCCCGGTGGCAAAAAAACTGGAGGAGCTGGGGGCGGATTACCTGGGCGTGGCCTCGCTGGACGAGGGGGCGGAGCTTCGCGAAGCGGGGATCCGCCTGCCCATCCTCATCCTGGGGCATACGTCCCCGGCGTACGCGGACGATCTGCTGCGCTATGACATCACCCAGACGGTCTTCGACCCGGAGGAAGCCGCCCTGCTCTCGGCCGCGGCGGAAAAAGCCGGGAAGAAGCTCAAGGTCCACGTGAAGGCGGATACCGGCATGTCCCGGCTCGGGGTCCTCTGCGATGAGGAGCACATGGACGCCGCGGCGGAGACCATCGCCGCGATCTGCTCTCTGAACGGCCTGGAGCCGGAAGGGATTTTTACCCATTTCGCCGTCGCCGACACCGATGAGGAATATACGATGCGGCAGTTTACCCGCTTCCTCGCCATTCTGGACAGGCTGGAAAAACGCGGCGTCACCTTTCAAATCCGCCATTGTGCGGCCAGCTCGGCTGTGTTAAACTATCCCTGTACCCATATGGACATGGTGCGTCCCGGGATCGCCCTTTACGGGCACTATCCCTCCGACGGGATGGAGGCACTGTGCCCCCTGATGCCCGTCATGGAGCTCAAGACCCGGGTCGCCGCCGTCCGTGCCCTGCCCGCCGGCACCTCGGTCAGCTACGGCTGCACCCACATGCTGGAGCGGGACAGCCGCCTGGCGGTGTTGCCCATCGGGTATGCGGACGGATTTTTCCGCCTGTTTTCGGACAGGCTCGAGGTGCTGGTACACGGACAAAAAGCCAGCATCACAGGGCGGATCTGCATGGATATGTGCATGATCGATGTCACCGATATCCCCGATGTGAAAGAGGGAGATGTCGTCACCGTCTATGGGGCGGAGGGCGGCGCCGTGCAGCCCATCGAGAACGGCGCCGGACTGGTCGGCACCATCCAGTACGAGCTGCTGTGCGCCGTGAGTCAGCGGGTGCCCAGAATCTACCTTTGACCATGTTGCTTTCGGGCGCATATACTGTCTTGGGGGCGGGCATCTCAAGGTGAGATGCCGACATCGGGACGGCGGCGGGGCGGAGATCCGCGGCAATCGCAAATTTTTTTGAAAACGGTATAAACCCCGCCACCCCGTGGGAGAATCATAGTAACTGTGTTACATAAGCTGACGGCTTCGTGACACAGGTGACTATCTTCCGGCGGAGTGTGAGCTTTTGTGGATAACAGCGTAAAACGCGGAGACATTTTTTATGCCGACCTGAGCCCTGTGGTGGGCAGCGAGCAGGGGGGCGTGCGTCCGGTGCTCATCGTGCAGAACGATACCGGGAACCGCCACAGCCCCACCGTGATCGCCGCGGCCATCACCTCTCAGACCGGCAAGGCAAGGCTGCCTACCCATATTGAGCTTTCAGCCAAGAACTATGGACTGCCCAAGGATTCCATAATACTCCTGGAACAGATCCGCACCCTGGATAAAAAAAGGCTGAGGGAACATATGGGCCGGCTGGACGAGACGCTGATGCGCCGGGTGGACAATGCCATTGCCGTAAGCTTTGGACTGCACCCGGATACATTGGTGTAATGCAGAATAAGGGACGGGCCGCCGCTGCCGGCGGTCCTGCCCTGAAAACGGAGGTTCTACATATGAAATTCAATTGGACACGCCGGACCACAGCCGCCGCGCTGATTCTGCTGGCCGCGGGCAGCGCCCTTTCGGTAGCCGCCACTCAGGGCACGCAGGAAGACCCGCTTGTCACGCTGAGCTATCTGACCGATGTGCTCACGCCCTCCATCCTTTCCCAGACGGATACCAAGATTCAGGAGAGCCGTCAGGCATATCTGGACAAGCTGAACGCTTCGGTCGACGACTACACCGCGCAGATGGAGGAACTCCTGGGAGGTTTGTCCGCCGGGGGGCAGAACTCCGCCGCCTTTTCCGTAGTGGATCTGGCGCAGGGTCAGAAACTCATCGGCGCCGTCGGCTGTGAACTGATGCTGCGGGTTGGTTCCGTCACTTGCGTCAGCCCCGCCAGCCCGGGACTGATCGATTCCACCGACGGCTCCACGCTGGAAAACGGCAAGTCCCTGCTCAAAAACCATCTGTATGTGGTCACTGTGGCGGACAGGGGTATCACGGCCACTGCGGCTGCAAAGGTGCTGGTGCGCGGCAGCTATACCATCCGCTGAGCACACGGCCGCTTTTACAGAATTGAAGAACAAGAAAACGCCGGGCGTCCCATGGGACGTCCGGCGAGAATTTTTGGTCTATTTTTCCCGGCCGGCCGTCGCCGGCCGGGAAAAACAGTGATATCTGCAAAGAGAGGGAGGAGGTTGGAAATGGTCATCTTTTTTGTGGCAAGTATAGAATAGCATATGAGCGGCGGAATTGATGGACAGTTTTCAAACTCGGCATGAACATTTTGTGAACACTGCATTTTTTGGAAAAACCGCCTTTGATCAGCCGCCGTCCCGGATCTCGAACAGGGCGTTCAGGACCCGCCAGTTTTGCGGAAAAGCGCGCATCAGGTTCCAGTATCCGGCGCCGTAGAGCCCGTACCGGGAGATAAGGCCAAGCTTGGCCCGGATGCTCCTGGCGTCCTCAAACCATACCTCATGCTCCTTGCCGGTCTCGTCCGAGTAACGAAACCAGGGAGACTGGGCTGTCTCGTCATACCCGATGGCGGTGTTGTAACGGATGGCCAGGGAAATGGCGCGCTGATTGGAAATGGAAGTTGCGCGCGTCTGCCCCTGCACATAGGGGAGGGGCCAGTCATATCCGTAGTTTGGAATGCCGAGCCACAGCTTTTCCGCCGGGATTTCAGTCAGAGCATATTGCACCACCCGCTCGACATTGGGCAGCGGCGCGACAGCCATCGGCGGACCGTAGGTATAGCCCCACTCATATGTCATGAGCAAAAGGCCGTCGGCCGCGGCGCCAAGGGCTTTATAATCATGTCCCTCGTAAAGCAGGCCCGGCTGATCGGCCGAGGTCTTGGGCGCCAGCGCGGTAAAAACGGAATAGCCAAGCGGGTGAAGAACCTCCGCCAGCCTGCGGATAAAGGCGACGTAAGCATCGGCATCCTTCGCGGAAATAAATTCAAAGTCAACGTCGAGACCGGTATAGCCTTTTTTACCGATCATGGCGGTGATATTCCGGATCAGATTGCTCTGTACGGTCTGGTCGTTGAGCACCAGAGCGGCCAGTTCGTTGGAAAAGCCGCCCTCCTCGGTCAGGGTGGACAGGTGCATGAGCGGCGCCGTTCCGCCCTCTTTTGCCATTGCGATCAGGTCCCCGTCATCCAATTCCACCAGCTCGCCCGACGGGGTGATCCCGTATGTAAAGGGTGATAGGTTGGTGAGATAGGGGATGGTGG
>CAZVHV010000020.1:0-14081 GCA_964627025.1 uncultured Oscillospiraceae bacterium
GCCACGCCGATCACGAGGGCGAGCAGCCCGAGCAGGAGCACGTTGCGATACTGGACGCAGAGAGAGCGGAGTTGCATTTCATCACCCGTTTGCCTTTAAATTCCGCGGAGCGCCTTTAGCGGGAAGAGGCGGACCGGTTTTGGACATTATATAAAAAAACGGCTACCTCTGTCAAATGTCCGCGCGCGCCGCATCTTTACCGCACAGGGAAAGTGTGGTATAGTAGACAAAGAATCTTTGCCGAGGCCGGTCCGGCGGATATCCCGGAAGTTCGGTACGGGAAACCGGCGTAAACGTTTCTGCCGAATGGGAAAACCAAAAAACACCGGCGGTTGCCGCCACATCAAATCATCAGGGAGGAACAGAAATTATGAGTGAACTGAAGGGCGCATGCATCATCGGTCAGTCCGGCGGCCCGACCGCCGTCATCAATGCCAGCGCGCAGGGAGTCATCCAGACGGCGCTCAAGGCCGGCTGTATTACGAAGGTCCTGGGCGCGGCCCACGGCATCAAGGGTGTGCTGGCGGACAGGCTGTACGACATGGCCAAGGAGGACCCGGCGGAACTCGACCTGCTCCGCTACACCCCTTCTTCCGCACTCGGCTCCTGCCGCTACAAGCTGGCCGACCCCGAGAAGGACGATACCGATTTCAAGCGCATCCTGGAAATTTTCAAGAAATACGACGTGCGCTATTTCTTCTATAACGGCGGCAACGACTCCATGGACACCTGCAACAAGATCAGCAAGTATATGCAGAAGGTGGGCTACGAGTGCCGCATCATGGGCATCCCCAAGACCATCGACAACGACCTGTTCGGCACCGACCACTGCCCCGGCTACGCCAGCGCCGCGAAGTATATCGCCACCTCCTGCATGGAGATCTGGCATGACGCCCGGGTCTATGATACGGGCATGGTCGTCGTCGTCGAGATCATGGGCCGCCACGCTGGCTGGCTGGCCGGCGCCGCCGGTCTGGCGTCCTGGGCGGGCTGCGGGCCCGACCTCATCTATCTGCCCGAGACCGATTTCAGCATGGACGACTTCCTCGCCAGGGTGAGCGAGATCTACCAGCGGACCGGCAACTGCATGGTGGCGGTGTCCGAGGGCATCCATTACGCCGACGGGACCTTCGTCTCGGAAGCGGAGACCTCCGCCACCGACGGCTTCGGCCATGCGCAGCTCGGCGGCCTGGCGGTCATGCTGGCCGAGGCCGTCAAGCAGCGGACGGGCGCCAAGGTGCGCGGCATCGAGCTGTCCCTGCTCCAGCGCTGCGGCGCGCACCTGGCCTCCGGGACCGATATCGAAGAGGCCTATCTGGCGGGCAAGACCGCCGTGGAAGAGGCCGTGGCCGGCATGACCGATAAGATGGTCATCTTCGACTGCAGCCGCGAGGGCGGAAACTATACCTGCGAGACCAGGTTCATCGGCCTGACCGAGGTGGCGAACTTAGAAAAGAAGGTGCCCCGCGCGTGGATCAACGCTGCCGCCGACGGTGTGGAGCAGCCCTTCATCGACTATGTGCTGCCCCTCATCCAGGGGGAAACCGCGCTGCCCAAGGAGCACTCGCTGCCCCGCTTTGCCAGGCTGAAGAAGGTCCTGACGACCGACTGAGACCCGCACGATAACTGCTGAAAAGGCCCGGTCCGCGCGAAAGCGCGGACCGGGCCTTTTTTGGATGTCGCTATTTCTTCAGCAGAATGTAGATCAGGGTGACGATCACGCCCAGGCCGGACACCATCAGATCGAAGGAGAAGGTCTCGGTCACGATGGAATACTTGGGCTTGATGGAATACGCGCCGAAGTTCTCGTTCTTTTTCGGGACGAAGATGCCGGGCGCCTTCAGGAAGAGCAGCTTTTCCCCGGCCATGACGATCATGTCGCCCACCGAGGCGGCGACGCGGGCGCAGAAGGTTCCGAAGAAGGTCAGCCCGTGAAGGAAGGGGACGTAGACGCTCTCCTCGAGGTCCAGCTTTTTCGGCCAGCGGTTCAGGTAGAGGATCTCCGTCTGCTGCGATTTTCTCAGCACGGTGCGGACAAAGAGGAAGTAGACGGCGGTGCCGATGGCAATGGAGATGGCGGCGCCCTCCAGGTTGACCAGCGAGAAGTAATGCAGGGACTCCTCGAGCGGTTCGGCTTCCAGGAAGATACCGCCCCAGGCGGCGATCTTCTCCATGGTCAGGGCGGGGGTGAGGCCGAGGACCATCATGACCAGCGCGCCGCAGCCCAGCGCGGTCTGCGTTCCGACGGACAGATAGTTCCGGACGGAGGGCTGCCGGTCGTTCGCCCTGGGCTCCACAAAGACCGCCACAAAGATCTTGGTCATATAGGCGAAGGTCAGGCCGCCGCTCAGGAGGAAGAGCCACTCCACCGCGTGGAAGAGGCCGGTCGATGCGCCCTCCTCGGCCAGCAGATGGATGTACTCCACAATGCTTTCATGGAGGAGGGTCTTGCTGATATAGCCCGGGAAAAGCGGGACGCCGGCGATGGAGGCGGCGCCGATGAAAAAGGCCACCGCCAGCCACGGCTTGTTGCGGCCCCAGCCGCGGACCCTGTTCAGGTCGAGAGAGCCGGCGCCCAGATAGACGACGCCGGCCGCCGTAAAGAGGACCAGCTTGATGAGCGAGTGGTTCATGATGTGGAGGACGGTGCCCCAGGCTGCCAGGGTGTTTTCATGGGACAGCAGGCCCTGCATGGCGATCCCCAAAAGGATGAAGCCGTACTGAGACATGGAGGAACAGGCCAGAGTGCGCTTCAGGTCGGTGGAGAAGAGGGCGAGCACCGCGCCCAGCACCATGGTGATGACGGCGAGCAGCAGGAGCGCCATGTTCCAGTTCACATGTCCGGCGAACAGGTTGAGGGAAATGATCGCGATGCCGAAGAAACCGCTTTTGGACAAAATGCCGGAGAGCAGCGCGGAGCCGGGGGCGGGCGCTGCGACGTACGCCTTGGGTACCCAGATGTGGAGCGGGAAAATGCCCGCTTTGGCGCCGAAGCCGATCATGCAGAGGATGCCGGCCGCGATCAGCGGTCCCTGCTTTTCCGCGGGGAGAAGCGCGGCGTGTTCGGCGAGCGCTTCAATCTGGAGGGTGCCCAGCAGGCGGTAGAGCAGGAACAGGCCGGTCAGCAGGGCCATGCCGCCGATGACCGCCACCGCAAGATAAGTGCTTCCGGCCTTGAGGGCCTGCGGCGTTTCGGTCTGCACCACCCAGACATAGGAGGTAAACGACATGATTTCAAAGAAAATGAATAGAGTATACAGGTCGGACGCGAGGAACACGCCCATCATGGCGCCCAGCGTGATCAGGTAGAAGAGATAGAAGCGGCTGGACTTCTGCGCTTCCGCGAAATACTGCCTGCAGGTCAGCGCGGTCATCGCCCAGAGAAAGGCGGTGAGGATGGCCAGCAGCGTGCGGAAGCTGCCGGCGGTAAAGTGGAGTCCGAAACCGCAGATGAGGGGCACGCCGGCCTCCGGCACGGGCAGGAAGAGGAGGAGCAGCGCGCCGACCAGCTCGATGGCCGGCACGAGGACGACCAGAGCGTTACGGTGCCCCCGGCCCAAACGCCGCAGCGGAAAGACCAGGAAGGAGGTCAGGATCGGGAACAGCACAAGGAATATCAAAAAATAGTCTCCCATCATGGTCCTCCTTTACAGCGACCCCTGACCAACCGTCAGCAGGAAGCCGATCAGCTGGTTGGAGTAGAGTGCCAGCACCACACCGGCGGTCGCCAGGATGATGAGCGGCAGGGTCATACGGTAGTTGGGGTCATGGATCCTGGCCATCTCCTCCTGGTCCAGATCGCCCACCGGGAAGTAGGCGCGGACCACGATGGTCATGATGTACAGGGTGGTCAGCAGGGTGGAGAGGATCAGGGCCGCGATGCCGGTGTAGGCCAGGGAGTTTCCGGTCGCGACGGCGGCCGATGCGATCATCCACTTGCCCGCGAAGCCGCCGAACGGCGGCAGGCCGATGAGGGCGAAGGAAGAGACCGTGAAGGTGGCGAAGACCAGAGGCATGACCGTGCCGATGCCCTTCATGTCATAGACATATTCCTTGCCGCCCTTCTGAATGATCGCGCCGCCGCAGGCGAAGAGGGTGATCTTCAGCACGGCGTGGTATACCATGTGGGTCAGGCCGCCGGTCAGACCGGCCGGCGTCATGAGAGTCAGGCTGAAGAGAATGTAGGAGAGATTGCTGACGGTGGAGAAGGCCAGCCTGCGCTTCAGATGTGGGGTCCGCAGCGCCCGGGCCGAGCCGTAGACGATGGTGATGATGGTGGCCGTCATGACGATGTTCTGCGCAAAGGTACCCCGCAGGAAATCGGCGCCGAAGCCGAAATAGATCAGCCGCAGCACGGCGAAGGCGCCCGCCTTTACGACCGCCACGGCGTGCAGCAGGGCGGAGACCGGCGTGGGGGCCACCGAGGCGTCCGGCAGCCAGCCGTGGAAGGGGAAGATGGCCGCTTTCACGCCGAAGCCGAAGAAGGCGCAGACGAAGACCAGCAGGAGGGTGGTCTCGTTGCCGGAGACACGCGCGCTGTCCAGCACGCCCCCGTAAGTAAAGTTGAGGGTTGTACCGTAATTGAGCAGAAAGACGATGGCGATGAAGGCGAACGCCGCGCCCGAAATGGAATAGATCAAATATTTCCAGCCGGCATACCTGGCCTTTTCATCCATCATGTGCATGACCAGCGGCAGGGTAGCCAGGGTCAGAAGCTCATAGAAGAGGTAAAGGGTGAGGAAGTCCTCGGAAAAGGCGATGCCCAGAACGACGCCGAAGCTGATGAGCCAGAAGCCGAAGAAGCGGTTCTCCGCCCCCTCGTGGGCCATATAATCCAGCGAGTAGAGGGTGATCAGGGGCCAGAGCACCGAGACGATGGCGCCGTACACCATGGAGATGCCGTCGATCCGCAGGGAGAGAGAGAAACTCGAAGAGAAGCGGATCAGGGTGCAGAGCGTGGCGTCGCTGCCGTCCCGGTAAGAGAGGTAAATGGCGAAGAGGGACAGCCCGGTGGTGATGAGCGCGGACGTCATGATGTAAAGGTTGCGGACGACATTGTTGTTAGGCTTTAATATCAAGAGCAGCAGACCTGCCGCCGCGGGGAAGAAGATGGGCAGTATCAAAAAATAGTGCATGGAAATTCCTCCTTTCCGGGTTCAGAAAATTTTTGTGATCAAATTTTCGACCCAGTTGATCAGTCCGCCGGGGATCAGGCCCAGAAAAACGGACAACAGGGAAAACGCAATCATTGGGCCCGTCATCTGGAGGCCCACTTCCTTGCACTCCGTGATGCAGTTGTCACCGGGGAAGAAGCCTTTCGTTACGATGGGGAGCAGATATCCGGCCGTTAAAAGTGCGGAGAGGATGAGGATCGCGACGCCCGCGAACCTGAGCACGGGGAAGCTGCTGGCAAGGGAAGCGGTGGCAAGATTCCATTTGCTGATGAAGCCGCTCAGCGGCGGGATGCCGATCAGCGAGAGGGAGGCTACGGTGAAGCACGCCATGGTGACGGGCATCCGTTTGCCGATTCCGGAGAGCTGATCCACCTGCGTATAGCCGGTGGACATAATAATAGCACCCGCCGCGAGGAAGAGCGTATCCTTAGCCAGGGCATGGAATACGATATGTAAGAGCGCGCCGCGGGCGCCGTCGGGCGACAGGAGCATCAGCCCGAACAATACATAGGAAACCTGACTGACCGTGGAATAAGCCAGGCGTTTTTTCAATTTTTTCTCCCGGAACGCCAGCATGGAGCCGATGAAGACCGTACAGAGGGTCAGCACGATCAGCGCCTGCTGCGCCCAGCTTCCGGCCAGGAAGTCCGCGCCGAACATAAAGTAGGTCACGCGGATGATGGCCAGGACGCCGGCCTTGGTGATAACGCCGGACAGGACCGCGGAAGCGGGCGCCGGAGCCACCGGGTGGGCGGTGGGCAGCCACGCCTGCATGGGCATCATACCGGCCTTTGCGCCGAAGCCGATGATCATGATGACGTAGACGACCAGCAGCAGCGAGCGGTGCTCCGCGGCCAGAGCCAGGTTGAGGGTGCCGCCGGCGGTGAAGTCGGGCGAGATCATATAATAGGAGAGGAAGAAGAAACCGGCCAGCGCGATGCCGGCGCCGAAAACGGAGTAGCCCAGGTACTTGAAGCCCTCGCGCCTTGCCTTAAAGGTCCGGTCGTGAAGCACCAGGGGCATGGTCACGAGGGACATCATCTCGAAAAACATGTAAAGGGTGACGAAGTTGTTCGACATGGCGAGGCCGAGCAGGAATCCGAGGGTCATGGTATAGAAGCCCAAAAACTGCTGCTCCCGCTCGATGTGGTGGAGATAGGGGAAGGCGAAGATGGCGACCGGCGCCCAGATGCAGGAGATCAGCACCATAAAGAAACAGGCGAGGCTGTCGTCTTCCAGCGAGAGATGCAGCGGCCCCTGAATGGTATGGAAGTTCAGGGTCTGCATGGGCAGGAAGCACAGTGCGATCACCATGGCGGCTGTGGCAACGAGGGTCAGCAGCACCATGAGATTGCGTATTTTCTGGTCTTTTTGTCGGAACACGAAAATACCGACGACAATGGGAAGAAGGATCGGAACAAGCAATAGCAAAGTCAGCACCTCTCAATCGTCAGAGCAGCCGGATACCGGCATAGATCACCGACGTAATAGGGTGGTAAAAAATACCCAGGACGAAAATCAAAAGAATGAGCACGATGGCCGAGGAGGCGAAGAAGCGGTCGTAGGTCAGGGCCTCCGGGGGGATGTCCGCCAAAATGCGCGCCTCGGTCTCCTCCGGCGGCTTGACCCAGATGGCGAGCATGGCCGGGACATAATACAGCGCGTTTAAAAGGGTGGAGACCGCGATGACGAAGAGGTTCAGCGGCATCAGGCTGGAGGAAAGGGACGCGTTGGCCAGGTAGAGCTTGGAAACGAAGCCGCCGAAGAGCGGGATGCCGATCATGGAAAGCGCGCCGACGGTGAAGCCGACTCCCGCGGTCACGCAGCGGTAGGCGCTGCCCCGCAGGTTTTTGAAGTTTTTATGGTGCCCGCTCAGGGCCGACAGGCGGCCGGCGCAGGAGAAGAGGAGCGGCTTGCAGCAGGCGTGGACCAGAATGTGGAAGCAGGCGGCCATGATGCCGGCCTCGGTGCCGATGCCGATGCCCATAAAGATGTAGCCGATCTGCGCGACCGAGGAGTAGGCCAGCATCCGCTTGATGTGGTGTTCCCGGATGGCCATCAGCGAGCCGACGATCATCCCCAGGAGACCGCATACCAGAATGACATCGGCAATGTGCAGCTCCACGAGCAGGCCAAGGGTGAAGACCCGCACGATCAGGACGATCATCAGCACGATGTAGCCCTTCAGCACCAGACCGGACAGGATGGCGCTGGACGCGGTGGTCGCGCCGCCGTGCGCGCCGGGCAGCCAGCGGTGGAACGGGAACATGGCGCTCTTCACGCCCAGACCGATGACGATCATCATGATGGCGACCGTGAGGACCATGCGGTAATTGCCGGTGGCCGCAAGGTCCATGACCGCGAGATGCAGGCTCGGCATCAGCAGGTAGCCGGTGATGCTGTTGAGCAGCGTGACTCCGATCAGGAACAGTCCGGAGCCCAGCAGACTCATGAACAGGTAGCGGATGGTGGCGATCAGGTTGGGGCCGGTGTCCTTGGCCATGACCATGGCGCAGGCCGCGATGGTGCTGATCTCAATGAAGACATAGCCGGTGAAGATATCGTTGGTATAGGAAAAGGCGAGCAGGGAGGCCAGGAGCATGTTGACCATGACGAAGTAGAACGGCTGCTTTTGGGGGAGGACGTCATGGAACAGGTCGCGTTTGCCGCCCAGTAGGGAGAGGATCATCACCGCGGGGAAGACCGTGGCAAAGAGCGCCTGCAGCGGGCCGACCTTGATGGCGTTTCCGAAGGGGGCCGGGAATTTGCCCATGGTGAAGGTGTAGCTGTAATTCAGACGCACCAGATGGAACAGAAGAAGCGCCGACATAATGGTGACCGCTCCGGCCGTAAGCAGGGTTGCACAGTAGGCGACCCTGCCGCTTTTCATGACCGCCGAAAGGATTCCGACAATGATGGAAAGGAAAATACAGAAGAAGGGAAAATTCTCATATATGACCTGCATTCAGTCATCCTCCTTCTTGACTTTATCCAGCAGTTCATCCAGCTCAATGGTCCCGTACTGCTTGTAGATCCGCTGGATGAGCGCAAGGGAAAAGGCCGTGAGACTGACCGAGACGACGATGCCGGTCAGCACCAGGCCGCTGGGGATCGGGTTGATGTACAGAGAGGGGTTCACGGTGGCCCCCTCCTCCACAATGGGGGCGGTGTGCCCGTTGATGTAACCGAAGGAGGCCAGCAGCATGAAGACCGCCGAGTCCATGATGTTGAAGCCGATTACCTTTTTCAGCAGATTGAACTGCAGCATGAGGTTGGCAAAGCCGATGCCGAAGAGAATAACGGCGGTCACGGCGAAGCGGTTCTGCATCAATGTTTCCAGCATTACAGCTCCCCCCTTGTAAACATGGCATAAAATCCGTAAACCGTGCAGGCGACTACCAGCCCAACGGCGATGTCGATGGGCATCGACAGACCGTGGATGAACGGCAGCAGAGGATCCTTCAGCTTGTTGGCGCCCACAAAGATGTTGTAGCCGTAGAGCAGGGCGTACAGCATCAGGCCGAAGGTACGGATGCGGTCATAGACCCGCTTGTTGAAAAACAGCTGCGTTCTTTCGAAGCCGAAGGTCGATGAAAAGAAGATCAGCGCGCCGCCCAGGATGGTGCCCCCGGAAAAACCGCCGCCCGGCGAGGTCTCGCCGTACCGGAGCACGTAGAAGGCGAAGAGGAAGATAAAGGGGATCAGGATCTTCGCCGCATGCCGGGTGATGATGTCTTTGTGCGTGCGTTCGATGGCATCCTCCTGCTCCAGCTTCTGAAGATCGTGGTGATCGGTGTTTTTCTCATCCCGCTCAAGAAGAATCATGACGCAGGCCACCGCCAGGAACAGCACGCAGGACTCGCCCAGGGTGTCGAAACCGCGGTAGGTCAGGATCATACCCGTGACCGCGTTGATGGAACCGGTCTCTTCCTCGGTGTACTCCAGATAATGCTCGGACACCTCGTTGTTGATCGGGTTGTTTGGCTGCCCGAACGTGGGCATGGAAAGCACAACATTCATAAGGATGGCGACCAAAACGAGACAGATCAGGGTGGCCGCCAAGGGGTAGAAGCCCAGGAACTGCCGCAGGCGGCGCCTGTCGCGTTTCTGGTATTCGTCGGCCGGATTGTTGCGGCGGGACATCTGGCACTCCATGATGAACAGGTTCTGGTCCTTTGGCTCCCATTCTCCGTTCACCCAGGAGATAAAGCTTTCGCTAAACTTTTTTTTCTTTTGAGGCTCACTCATCCTTGGTCCCCTTCAATGCATGAATTTTTTTCAAAGTTAGGAAGAACAGAATACCGCTGACGCCTGCGCCCACTGCGGCCTCGGTAATGGCAAGGTCGGGGCTCTGCAGCAGACTCCAAAGGACAGCCATCAGCAGGGAAAACGCCATGAAAACGATCACGGTGGCCAGCAGCCGGCGGCAGAAGGGCGCGAAAGCCGCGCAGATGATCAGACCGGCCAGCAGGATGTATTCCAGTACTATCATCATCGATTTTCCACCTTACATTCCGATTTGATGTCCAGAACCGTCATGACCTCCATTTCGGCGATCAGATGGCTGGCGACGGGGCTGGTCAGCCACAAAAAGAGCAGGATCAGCAGGGTTTTGAGTGCGATCAGGGTGAAACCTTCCAGAAACATCAGGCCGAACAGGATGCAGAAGATCCCGAGGGCGTCGCCCACGGCGGCGGCGTGCATCCGGTTGAGCACATAGTCGAACCGGTATACCCCCAGCACCGCCGTGAAGAACACAAACAGTCCAAACAGCAAAATCGCAAGCCCGATGGCGATCATGATCTGATTAACCAAGTTCCGTGCCTCCTTCCTTCTTTTTCTGATGCTCTTTTTTCAGCTTCTTTTTCTGCCGGATCAGGATAAGACGGACCAGCACCACGACGGTCAGGAAGCTCAAAAGCGCATACACGAGCGCAACGTCCACCAGAAAGGTCTCCTGCAGCCAGACGGAGAGAATACAGATGATGGCCACCACCAGGGTGTTGATCATGTTGACGGCGATGACCCGGTCGGTGAACCGCGGCCCGAGAATGGCCCGGATCATGGTCACCAGGATCAGAATGGCCAGGATGATCGTCGCGCCGATCAAAATAGTCTGTTTTATCTGTTCCATGCTCACCTCTCCAATTTTGCAAGACGCCGTTCAAACTCACAGTCCTCGATCCCCTCGGCCAGGGAGCGGTCCAGGGCATGGACACAAAACAGGCCGTTTTCCGCCGAGACGGTGATGGTGCCGGCCGTCAGGGTGATGGAATCCGCCAGGGCCGAGTTGGAGTTGTCCTCCTTCAGGCTGCTCTGGAAATAAACCAGCAGCGGTTCGGTGTCCTTCCCCTTGGTGTAGATCAGCTTCATCACCACAAAGCCGGCCTTCAGGATCTCCCAGATCAGGTAGAATAAGTAAGAAAAGTTGCCCCACAGCTTTTGGATCGACGGTTTGCGGATGCAGAATTTTTTTTCCAGGATTCTTTGCTCAAGAAAACAAAGAACAACGGAAACCACAACGCCGGTCAGGCAGATTTCCGGCGTTATATTACCGGAAAGCAGGATCCAGAGCAAAAAAAATAAAAGTATCATGGCGGCCGTTCACCTCGTAAAAATATTATAAAAATTACCATTTTTACCGTCTGTGCTTGCGTGCGCCGGGGGTTCCGATATAAAAACAGACGCTGCGTACGAGTCGTGTCGCTTCCATGGAGAGCAGTTCCCGCAGGCACGCTTTTTGTATCAGCGTCTTATATGGAAATTTTGAGTTCCTGCTTGCGAGAATTCCATCATTATGAACATTCTGTTACAGGGCAAGTATAAGTTTATAGGTTTTTCGCCCAAATGTAAAGCGCAAAACCCGACGGAAGGTCAAAAAAGATTAATAAATTTTTAACAATGGAATTGTATAATCTGACCAACTTCTGATTCAAACTTTGCCGCAGAGTTGTAGGGATTCTTGACAGCACTATTCCGGCGGGGGGCGGATTTTCTTTGGGACACCTTATAAATATGTCCAAGTCTCCGCCGATATGCGGACAGAAAAAAGCCCCCGGCAGCCGGGAAAGGCTGCCGGGGGAGCTGATCAGACCGATTCAGGCGGGCTCGTCCGTCTGCTGGAGCTGGAGGGCGTGGAATCCGTTCTCTTCAAAGGCGGTCCAGAAGGCGTCGGCAATGGCTCCATAGCCCGCGATCGTGGGATGGATGTCGACGGCGGTAAGGTATGCGGCGGGATCGGATGCGATGATGCCCATGGTGTCTACATAAACAAGGGTGGAACCCTTGTATTCCGCTTTGACCGCATCGACAGCCGCCTGAATGTGAGCGTTATACGTCGCCAGCGGTACGTTCAGCTGTTCGGCCAGGCCCGGATAATAAGAGGCGAACATCAGCGTGAACGGATTATAATACCCCATGACGTAGATATCGACATTTTTGTTCGCGTTCAGGATATTCCGGAGGGTGGTCTCGATACTGGCCTGCACCGCCGCCCCGGTGGCGTCCACATCGCCGTACAGTTTCAGATAAGCGGCCTGGCGGGCGGCGTCATCGTTTGCCCCTCCCAAAATGCCGAGATCCTCTCTGAGGACGGGAAGAAGATCGTTCGCCCCGATGTCGAGGGTCGCCAGTTCCGCGTCCCGCACGAGGTGCCACTGCGTGCTGTCGATCGTGTTGAGGACGGCGGTGTTGCCTGCAAGCTGGGCCGCGGTCATGCCGGAGAAACAAAATTCATCGAGTTTCGTCAGATCGGCCTGCACGCCGATTTCGTGGAAGTGATCGGCGATCTGGTTCGGATAGCCATAATCCGAGCTGGTCACAGGGTTGCCCTCGGCGTCTATGTAATATCCTGCGGCCAGCGAATCGCCGAACGCCACATAGTCCACCTTCTTCACCGAATTGGAGGCAAATGCCGGAATGACCAGAACCGCAAGAAGGGTGGGGACCAGAGAAAGCGCGGTCAATGATTTGAATGCCTTTTTCATGCCAGGTTCTCCTTTCCAAACAATGCGCACATCACATAAGGTAACAAAATATACCATTGTCCAAAAATAAACATATCATTTGCTTACCGAAATGTCAATGTAAACAATTGTACAAAACGGAAGATGGAAATTTTGTTTAAAATAATTGCCTTGAAAAGGAAAGACTGGAATATTTTTAAAACACGTCCGGTTTCGGCATATCAAAAACCCCCTTTTTACTCCCGATCGCGGTTGAAATCTTTCCGGGCAGCGCCTATAATAATTCCAGTATTTGAACTGCCGCGGCAGCTCGGAAAGATCTGAAATCAAGGAAGGAAGGTATCGATATGAAGAAAAGGACACTGTTCGCTCTTTCCCTGGTACTCGCGCAGCTTCTGGCGTTCCCCCTGACGGCCTCCGCAATGGAGCTCCCGCTCTCCGAAAACGGGAAAACCCACTGGAGCGCGCCGGAACACTCGGCCGTGATCTCCGAGGACGGAAATCTGGACGTGACAAGAGTGGATTTTGTACATTACGCAAAAGGCGGCGGCGCGGTGAAGCCCACAAAGACCGACCCCGGCTACAAGCTGATGGGGGCCAAGTGGCTTTGGCAGGAGGGTTTTGAAATCAACCTGACGAACGCACCAGCCTCCGTTTCCGCAACGGCGTCGGACGCCGTCAAGGCTGCGGCCGATACCTGGGACGCCGCCACCGCCTGCACGCGGACGACGGGGACGGACCTCTTCAACTGGAACGCGGTCACGAGCACGGCCACTGAGAATTACGGGACATATGACGGCCATAATGTCATCGCGTTCGGCCCCTACAGCGACCCGAACGTCATTGCCATAACCTCGGTCTGGTACAGCCGCACGACCAAGGCGATCTATGAGTTCGACATGCTCTTCAATACAAACTTTTCCTGGAGCGTGAGCGGGACCGCGGGCACGATGGATCTTCAGAATATCGCGACCCACGAGTTCGGACACGCGGTCGGACTGCTGGATATCTACAACGCCGACTACAGCGGTGTGACGATGTACGGCTACGCCGCGACCGGCGAGACGGACAAGTGCACGCTGGAGAAGCCGGATATCACGGGCCTTCAGCTTATGTACGGCGCATGATGCCGCGCGGATAAGAAGTTTGGGGACCGGCGGGACAGCTCCTGCCGGTCCTTTTTCTACATTAAAAAGAAAAAATTTGAAAACAGCAGTATGCGCAAGACAGCGTGAGAAAGAGCATGGAAATGTGGTCACAATCAACAATAAAGGCTGAAAATGAGGATTGCAAATTGTGCGATTGCACCCTATAATGAAATCACGCTCCAGGGAATACCGAAAAGACCGAGATTCGGAACAGAAGATCGCCACGATACAAAGTGGAAAGCAGAAGCGCAGTTTCGCAACACGAAAGTGGAACGGATTGCAGATCAGACAAAAGAAGGAAGATTTTGAAGCAGAGCAAATAGGAAGGACATGTGCCTGAATATTGGCAAAGCAAAGAGATCGGAATTTACGAGTTTGGTTGAAAAGTTTCTGCAGGCAAAGGCGAATCAGGCAAATGGATGAAGGTTTCAAGGCAGAGCAGATAGGAAGGTTATAGATCTGTACCCACGCAAAAAAAGATCTTGTATCGGAATATCAGCAAAGCAGAGAGATTGGAATTTATGAGTTTGGTTATCAGCTGATGCAACAAAAAAGGATCGCTGTGAAGAAATAGTAAGTCATAGAAGGTTCGCTGGAGCGTCTTTATGCTCATTGCTGCTCTGCGCGTCCGGCGCCGGAGCAGACGAACAGAAAGGGAGAAGGCCCGATTTATCGGGCCTTCTCCCTTTTGTTTTCTATTTTTCTCCGGTCGAGATATGCAGGATGGTATACAGCGGGCAGACGCCGACGATTGCGGTGATCAGCGGGATCAGGCCGAGCAGGCCGAACCATTT
>CAZVHV010000021.1:0-13935 GCA_964627025.1 uncultured Oscillospiraceae bacterium
CAGGGCTCGTCGAGCAGGGCGGCCAGGGACGTCCTGTCCCATTTTTCCAGCGGAACGGAAAAGGTCAGGAGCTCCAGCTCCCCGCCGTCCGTCAGCAGGCCGGCAAGGGTCCCGGCGGTCTCCCGCAGCTTTTCGTCGCCGGCAACGGTCTCCCCGCTGGGGGTGAGATACAGCGTCTCGCAGCGGGAGCGGATGGTGGGCAGCAAAGCCGCGGCATTTTCGGTCAGCAGAAGGAAGGCGGCATAGGGCGGCCCCTCCTCCAGGACCTTGAGCAGCGCGTTCTGCGCGCTCGGGTTCATATCCTGCGCCCTGTCCAGAAGATAGACCTTCCGTGGCGCCTCGTTCGGCCGTATGTAGGCGTCCGCCCGCAGGAGGCGCGCCGCGGCCGCGCTGATGGTCCCGTCTTCCTCGCCCGCGCGGATGATGTCCGGATGGATCCCGGCGGCCGCCTTCCGGCACCCGGAGCACAGGCCGCAGGGTCCCGTCCCGTCGTCCGAGCACACATACCATGCGGCCATCCACTCGGCCAGCGCATGTTTGCCCGAACCGGCCGGGCCGCTGAGGATGTAGGCATGGGAGAGTCCGCGCCCGCCGAGGAGGCGCTTTTTCGCGGCTTCCGGTCCGAAACCCAGGTCCTGCTCCATCAGGCGCGCTCGAACCGTTCGACGTCCACCACAAAGATGGTGGCGCCGCCCACCATGACTTCAACGGGCACGTTGGGGTAGTATCCGTAGTTCAGCTCGCTGGCCGCGGGGATCATCTGCTTCCGGCTGTGGGACTGCTCCCGGATGATATCGATGGCGGCCTGCACCTTTTCCTCGTCCACGCCAACCAGGATGGTGACGTTCCCCGCCATGAGGAATCCACCGGTCGTGGAAAGCCTGGTGGAGGAAAAACCCGCCCTGGTAAGCTCCTTGATGACGGCGCCGGCGTCGTCATGGTTGATGATGGCAATGATCAGTTTCACAAAAGGCGCCTCCTCTCCTGAACCGTCCGCGGCATGGCGCGGTGAGCAGCCTGACCCGCCGGAGGTTCGGTTCCGAGACGCGCATCCCCCGAAACGGGCCGGTCCGCGCCTCTTTTTTCATATTATAACCTATCCCGTTTGAATATGCGAGAGGTTTTTTGGCTCCGTCCGCCGGTATCAAAACGGCGGAACCGCAGTTCCGCCGTTTTTCCGTGTTCAATATTTGTGTTCGCCCCGGGAGAATGCCACCACCGTGCGGCGGTTCGGCTCGGTGCCCGTGGAATAGGTGACCACGTCCGGAAAATCCTGCAGCGCGGCATGGATCACATGGCGCTCGTAGGCGTTCATGGGCTCCAGCGTGACGTTGCGCCGGTACTTGACCACCTTGGCGGCGACCTTGTGGGCCAGCCGCTCCAGGGACTCCTCGCGCTTGGCGCGGTATTTTTCCGCGTCGATATGGATCCGCACCCGCTTGGTCCGGCTGCGGTTGACCGCATAGTTGGTGAGCTGCTGGATGGCGTCCAGCGTTTCTCCGCGGCGGCCGATCAGCGCGCCCAGGTCCTCGCCCTCAAGCACCACCTGGAAGTTCCCGTCCGGGCCCTCGGTGACGGCGGGGACGGCGCTGACGTCCATGTGCTCCAGCAGTCCGGTCAGGAAGGTCACGATCTCCTTCGCTCTGTCGCTGTCCTCCGCGGCGGGCTTCGCGGCGGCGGGGGCGAGCTTCGCGGCGCCGCTCTGCTGCGCGGGCGGGGCGCTCTGTTTTTCCGCCTGCTTTTCCGGAACCGGGCTTACCGCGGCGCGCGGTTCCGCGGGAGCCTCCGCCTGCTTCGGCTCGTCGGGGGCCTCATAGCTCACCTTGACGCGGGCAGGGCTGCCGCCCAGTCCCAGAAACCCGGATTTCGCGCGGTCCAGCACTTCCACGGAAACCTCATCCCGGTCCAAGCCCAGCTGTGCCAGCGCGGCCGCAATGGCGGCTTCTTCGGTCTTTCCGGTGGCTTCGATCCATTTCAGCATAGGGCTCTCTCCTTATTTTTCCTCGTCCTCGGCGGATTCCTCGGCTTCGGCCTCATAGTCATCCGCGTGATCGGACGGTTCTTCCCCCGCGGCGGGCGCGGCCTCGGCAGCGGAAACGACGGTTTCCTCCTGCGCGGCCTGCTCCGGAACCGCGGCGGCGGCCGTGATGCGCGCGGCCTCGTCATTCGCGGCGGGTTCCTCAGCCTGCCCGGCCTCCGCAGCCGCTTCTCCGGCAGGCGCGACCGGGTCACGGTAAGGGGTGACCCCTCCGTAACGATCGGGGTCGTAAGCGCGTCCGCGGGCATAGGCGCGGATGCCCACCCGGCTGTTCGCCAGGACATCGGCGCTGACCTTGCGTTCCGCCTGCTGCTGTTTCTTCTTATGTTCGGCGGCCTTTGCCTTTTCCTCGGCCGCCTGACGTCTTTTCGACTTTTCCTCTTCCTTCTGCTGCCGTTCGCGCTCTTCGCGCTCTGCGGCTGCCGCCGCGTAATCCTTCGCGAGGATCTTTCCGGCGATCATTTCCTGGAGCATGGTGAACACGTTGTTGGCGATCCAGTAAATGCCCAGGGAGGCGGGAAGGGTATAGCCGATCCACAGCGAGATCAGCGGCATGCTGAACATCATGGTCTTGTTGTTCGCCATGGGATTGTCCTTGTTGCTGTTCCCGCCGTTGGTCTTCATGGAGATCTGCATGGAGAAGAAGGCCAGCACGGCGGAGATGATCGGGATCAGGAACAGGCCGATATTGCCCCAGGAGAAGGAAGAAAACTGAGTCGGGTTCCACTGCGGCGTCGCGGCCAGGTTCATGCCGAGGAAGGAAAAGTCGAGCCGGAACAGCTTGTCCGCGAGGTCGGGCAGGGTGGCGACGACATCGTTGTACCGATGGAACAGCTCCTCGGCGATCTTGATCTCGCTGTTGGCGGAGGTCGGAATGACGCTGCCGAACAGGAAATTGGACAGATCGTTGATCTGGTCCGAGGAAAGCTGCATCAGGTAATGGAGGGGCTGACGGATGACGCCATACAGGCCGATGAGAATGGGCAAGGGGAGCAGAGACCACAGGCAGCCGCCCATGGGGTTCACGTTCTCCTGGTCATAAAGCTTCTGGATCTCGGCGTTCAGGCGGTTTTTGTCCTTGCCGAACTGCTTCTGAAGCTGCTGCTGCTTGGCGGAAAGGGCGTTCATCTTGATCATGCTCTTCTTTCCCTTCAGGGAGAGGGGGAAGAGGATGATCTTGGTGATCAGGCAGAAGACGATGATGGCGACGCCGTAGCTGTTGAAGAGGAAATACAGCGAGCGCAGCAGCCACGCGAGGGGCAGAAACACCAAGCTGAAAATATCGGTCATAGAAGGATGCCTCCAGACGGTAATAATACGGGGGAGGAATTGCGGATGCCGCCCTCCTCAGGGCACGGGGTCGTATTCAATGGATGCCTGCCGATGAAACGGATGGCACTTCAGGATCCGGCGCAGCGCCAGCCAGCCGCCCTTGCGCGCGCCATACTTTTCCACGGCTTCCATCGCATAGGCGGAGCAGGTGGGCACAAAGCGGCAGCAGGGGGGACGCAGGGGCGAAATATTGGTTCGATAAAAGTTGATCAGCCATAAAAAAAGAACCTTCATGGCTTCTTTTCCTCTCCAGAGGCGAGCCCAAGCTTTCCCGCGAGCTGTAAAAAGCTGCGTTCCAGCACACTGTAAGCGGCATAGACCGCCCGTGTCCGGGCCACCACCACCAGGTCATAACCCGGAACGAGCCTGTCCTCATGGATGCGGTAGATCTCCCGGATCCGGCGGCGGACTCTGTTCCGGGTGACGGCGTTGCCGAGCTTGCCGCCCACCGTGATGCCGAGACGGCTGCCGGGCAGGCGGGTTTTGCGGCAGTAAAAGGCCAGATAGGGAGAGACCGCGGACTTCCCTTTGGCGTACAGCCGGCGGAAATCCCGGTTTTGCTTGAGTGAGACGGTGTGCTTCACGGTGGTTTCCCCTTTTTCACGCAGATGCTCCGCTGGGGCGGTGGAACTGTCATTCCCCGCCCCATATGGTACTCTATGTGTTCCGCAACCGCATCAGAGGGAGAGGCGGGCACGGCCCTTCGCGCGGCGGCGGGCCAAAACCTTACGTCCGTTTTTCGTCGCCATACGCTTGCGGAATCCGTATTCCTTGGAGCGCTGACGCTTCTTGGGCTGGTAGGTACGAACCATATCTGATACACCTCCTGTGTCGTTCTGCGGCGGGAGGATCCCCCGCCCACCACAACAGCCGCTTGTGCGGCTGCGGTCGTCAAAAAAAAGCGCAATGCAACTACAAAGCGCACAAATCATTATAGCGGATACCTTTTATCCCTGTCAACCAAATTTTTTGAGGGAATCGTCCGGCGGCGTTTTCTCCCTTTTCCCGCGTTCCCTATATCTTGTAGCGATGTTTAAACCGCACCACAAACGGGAACATACATTATTAAATAAATGCAAAAGAAAAACAGCAGAAAGCGTTGCCTTGAAGCCTCTTTTTTGGTATAATGGTTCGGTATCATATTTTTAATAGGAAACAAGATAAGTAAGACAAGAAAGGTAGGTCAGGCCATGAATCCCCCGGCCGACGTCTGGACAAAAATTCTCTCCCTCATGGAGATGGACATGACCGCCACCACGATCAACACCTGGTTCGACGACGCGGTGGCGGTAGCCCTCGAGGAGGACCGCTTCGTTCTCCATACTCCATCCAACTTCAAGCGGGACATCATCGCGGGACGCTATATCCCCGTCATTCAAAAGGCCCTGCACGAACTTTTTTCCGCCGATTTTCAGGTGACCGTGCTGGGAGAGGGCGAGCTGGAGACGTTCCGGGCCGCGCCCAAGCAGAACAATCTCTTTGCCGGCGCCGAGGAGTACACCTTTGAGCGGTTCGTGGTGGGCAATTCCAATAAATTCGCCCATGCCGCCGCCCGCGCTGTGGCCGACAACCCCTCCGGGAGCTACAACCCGCTGTTCATCTACGGCGAATCCGGACTCGGGAAGACCCACCTGCTCTACGCCATCGCCCACACCATCCAGCAGAACCACCCCGATTTCCGCATCGTGTACATCAAGGGAGACTCCTTCACCAACGAGCTGATCCAGGCCATCCGGGAGGGACGCAACCAGGAGTTCCGGGAAAAGTACCGGGCCGCCGACGTCTTTCTGATGGACGACGTGCAGTTTATCGCCGGGCGCGACTCCACGCAGGAGGAGATGTTCCACACCTTCAATACCCTTTACGAGGCAAAAAAGCAGATCGTCTTCACCGCCGACCGGCCGCCGAAGGAGATGCTCCGTCTGGAGGACCGCCTGAAGACCCGCTTCGAGTGGGGCCTGCTGGCCGACATCCAGCCGCCGGACTATGAAACGCGCATGGCCATCATCAAAAACAAGGCCATCCGCATGGGCGCCGAGCTTCCGGAGGAAGTCCTGCAGTATGTGGCCGAAAATATCACCGCCAATGTGCGGCAGATCGAGGGCACGGTCAACAAGATCCTCGCCTTCCGGGATCTGCTGGGCAGCAGCGTGGACGCGAGCACCGTCACCCGGGCGGTCCGCGACATGTTCAAGGACACGAGCGACATTCTCCCCACCTCCGACGTCATCATCGAGGAGGTCTGCAAATTCTACTCCATCGAAAACGACGCCCTCCGCGGACAGGGGCGCACCAAGGACACGGCGCTCGCCCGCCAGATCGCCATGTACCTGATCCGGCAGATGACCTCCCTTTCCCTCAAGGAGATCGGACGGGAATTTGAGAACCGCGACCACACCACCGTGCTCCATTCCATCGACCGTGTGGAGAAGCTGAAAAAGAGCAATCCGGAGGTCGCCGAGGTGCTGAAGGATATCACCACCAACATCAACGCCCGTTACGAATAAAAATTCCACATTTCCACATAGTTTTGTGCATTTGTGGAAGGTATCCTGTGGAAAACTCAGTTTGCGTCCCCTGCCCTGTGGACAAGAAGAGAAATCATCCACAAGGCCTGTGGGCGCCCTATCCCCTGCGCCGGAAGGCACAGCGGGTTTTTTCCACAATGTTTTTCCCTACTGTCTACTGTTACGAAAATAAATCCTTCTCTTCTCTCTTTGGAGAGAGATGAAAAAGTGGGAGAAAGGACGCATAAACATGAAATTCAGCTGTGAAAAGGTCTTGCTGCAGGCCGCTATCGCCGTCGCCGCCAGAGCCGTTTCCCCCAAGAGTTCCATCCCCGCGCTGGAAGGGATCCTCCTGGAAGCGAACAGCGATCTGCGGCTCACCGGCTATAATCTGGAGACGGGAATCCGCACCGTCGTCCCGGCCGAGATCCAGAAGGAAGGCGCGCTCGTTCTCTCTGCGCGGCTTTTCGGCGAGATCGTTCGGAAGCTGCCGGACGACGTGGTTGTCGTCAGCGCGGAGAATTATATGGTGAACATCCGGTGTGGCATGAGCGAGTTCAACATCATCGCCACCGCCGCCGAGGATTTTCCCGAGCTTCCGACGGTAGAATATCAGCAGTCCTTCTCCATTGCGGAGCGGCATCTCGGCTCCATGCTGCGGCAGACCCTCTTCGCCGTCAGCGACAACGAGAGCCGGCCCATCCACACAGGCGCTCTGCTCGAGGTGGACAATACCGGACTTACCATCGTGGCTGTGGACGGATTTCGGCTCGCGCTGCGCCATGAGCCCACCGGAGATCCCGAAACCGGCAGTTTTTCCTTCGTCGTGCCGGGCGCCGCGCTCAGCGAGGTGGAAAAAATCTGCGGCGACAGCGAAAACCTAGTCGTCATCCACCAGGGCGCCAGACACGTCATGTTCAAGATCGGCGACACCATGCTGGTGGCGCGCCGGCTGGAGGGCGAGTTTCTGGCTTGGCGTCAGGCCATTCCCCGGAACAATGCCATCAAGGTGGAGGGAGACACCCGCGCCCTCCTCTCCTCCATCGACCGCGTCTCCCTCATCATCAGCGACAAGCTGAAAAGCCCGCTGCGCTGCGTGTTTGGGGACAATATTCTGAAAATCAGCACCAGGACCGCCATCGGCGACGCCGCCGACCAGTGTCCCCTTTCCGGCAGCGGCGGCGATCTGGAGATCGGTTTCAACAACAAATACCTGATGGACGCGCTCAAGGCCGTCCCGACGGACCGGGTGAGGATCGAACTCTCCTCCGGCGTCTCCCCCTGCGTCATTCTGCCCGCCGAGGGGGAGGAGAGTTTCCTTTATATGGTCCTGCCGGTGCGCCTGAAGACGGGAGACTGAGTGAGGAGGGATTTCTGATGCAGGAGACCGAGGTCAAGATCAGCACCGAGTTCATCAAGCTGGAGGGCCTGTTGAAATTTGCCGGCATCGCCGAGACCGGCGGGGACGCCAAGGGCATGATCCAGGACGGGGAAGTTTCGGTGAACGGCGAGGTGTGCACCATGCGGGGGAAAAAACTTTACCCCGGCGACCGGGTCACCCTCGGCACGCTCCGGCTGGTCGTGCGATGATCGTCCGGTCGCTGGAGCTTGCGTCCTTCCGCAATTACGGCAGCCTGCGCGCGGAGTTTTCCCCAGGCGTCAATCTCATCTGTGGAGAAAACGCGCAGGGGAAGACAAATTTACTGGAAGCGGTGGAATATATTTCCGGATGCCGTTCCCACCGGGCCAGGGGCGACCGGGAGCTCATCTCCTTCGGCGCGGAGGGCGCCGGCATCCGCGCGGCCGTGGAGGGGCGCGGGCGCGTGTTCGAGGTGGATCTGCGGCTCTCCCGCGGCAGGCGGCGCAGCCTGTCCGTCAACGGCGTGAAGCAGAGGTCGGCGGCGTGCCTGTCCGACGTGCTCCACACGGTGGTGTTCTGCCCCGAGGACCTCATGCTCATCCGCGAGGGGAGCGGGAGCCGGCGGCGCTTTCTGGACAGCGCCATCTGCCAGCTCCGGCCCCGCTATGCCGCCGCCCTCGCGGAATATGCGAAGCTCTATGAGCACAAGACGCGCATCCTGCGCGACTGGCCCGAAAAGCCCTCCCTGCTCGACCCGCTGGATGAATTCAGCGCGCGCATGGCCCGTGCCGGCGCGGTCCTGATCCATTACCGGGCCTACTTCATCCGGAAGCTCGCGTGCTTCGCCACCGAGATCCACCGCGAGTTTTCCGGCGGGCGGGAGGAGCTGGCCTTCTCCTATGAAACGGTGGGAACGGTGACCGACCCGTTTGCGCCGGTCCGCGAGATTTATCCACAGCTTGTGGAACATCAGCGCGCGCACCGGCAGGCCGAGCTGAACGCCCGTGCCTGTCTTTCGGGCCCGCACAAGGACGACCTTGCCGTGCTGATCGACGGGCAGGCGGCCCGGCAGTTCGCCTCGCAGGGGCAGGTCCGCACGGCGGTGCTCTCCATGAAGCTGGCGGAGCGCGAGATCCACCACGAGGACACCGGGCAGTGGCCGGTCCTCCTGCTGGACGACGTGCTCTCCGAGCTGGACGCGCGGCGGCAGGACTTCGTCCTCCGGCATATCGGCGGGGGCCAGGTCTTCATCACCTGCTGCGAGGACGGCGGGTTCCCCGGCCTGGAGGAAGCGAGGACCCTTCTGATCCGGGGCGGGTCCGTCGTCGGAGACCGGCCGGCGCCGGATCAGGGGGAAAGACCTGCGGAGCCCGCCTGAGGACGGCGGGTCCGGGAAAAAGACAGGGGGATGTTCTATGTATCTGCATCTGGGCCAGTCGGTGGCCGTTTCCTTCCGTGATGTGGTCGGAATCTTCGACCTGGACAATTCCTCCGCCTCCTCTCTCACCCGCCGCTTTCTGAAGCGGGCGGAGGAGGAGGGCCGGGTGGTCAATGTCTCGGAGGAACTGCCCAAGTCCTTTGTCCTGTGCAAAGCAAACGGGAAAGATCCGATGGTCTATATTTCCCAGCTATCCTCCGCGACGCTGCTGAAGCGGGCGGAAGGCAATACGTTTGAGTGAGGTTTTACCATGTCTGAATTAGAAAATATGACCGCGGTGGAGCACGAGTACGGCGCATCGGAGATCCAGGTGCTGGAGGGGCTCGAGGCGGTCCGGAAACGGCCGGGCATGTACATCGGCTCCACCTCCGCCTCGGGACTCCACCATCTGGTGTACGAAATTGTGGACAACGCCATCGACGAGGCCCTGGCGGGCTACTGCGACGATATCTCGGTCGTCATCGGGCCGGACAACGTCATCACCGTCACCGACAACGGGCGCGGCATCCCGGTGGACATCCAGCAGCAGACCGGCAAGCCGGCGCTGGAGGTCGTGCTCACCATCCTCCATGCCGGCGGCAAGTTCGGCGGCGGCGGCTATAAGGTCTCGGGCGGCCTCCACGGCGTGGGCGCCTCGGTGGTCAACGCCCTGTCCGAGTGGATGGAGGTCAAGGTCTATAAGGACGGGAAAATCTATCAGATGAAATTTTCCCGGGGAAACGTCACCCAAAAGCTGACCGTGATCGGCGAGACCGACGCGCACGGCACCGAGGTCATCTTCAAGGCGGACGCCGAGATCTTTGAGGATACGGTGTACAACTACGAGACCCTGCACACCCGCATGCGCGAGCAGGCCTTCCTGAACGCGGGGCTGCGCATCCGGACCATCGACAAGCGGCCGGGCGAGGAGACCTCGCACGAGATGTGCTACGCGGGCGGTATCTGCGAGTTCGTCACCTATATCAACCGGAACAAGACCACCCTGCACGATTCGGTGATCTACATGTCCGGGGACCGCGACACCTCCATGGCCGAGATCGCCATGCAGTACAACGACAGCTACAACGAGATCATTCTCTCCTTCGCCAACAATATCCACACCCCCGAGGGCGGCATGCACGAGACCGGCTTCAAGGCCGCCCTGACCAGGGCGCTCAACGCCTACGGGCAGAAGATGGGGATTTTGAAGGGCGAAGACAAGGTGTCGGGCGAGGACTGCCGCGAGGGACTCACCGCCGTCATCTCGGTCAAACTCACCGAGGCCCAGTTCGAGGGCCAGACCAAGGCCAAGCTCGGCAACTCCGAAATCCGCACCCTTGTGGATAACATTGTGTCGGAAAAGCTGGAGATCTTCCTGGAGGAGAATCCCGCGGTGGGCAAGACCATTCTGGAGAAGGCCATGACGGCGAGCCGCGCCCGGGAGGCCGCCCGCAAGGCCCGGGAGAACATCCGCCGGAAAAACGCGCTGGACGGCGCCACGCTGCCCGGCAAGCTGGCCGACTGCAACGAGCGCGACCCCGCCCTGACCGAGATCTACATCGTCGAGGGCGATTCCGCCGGCGGCTCGGCCAAGCAGGGGCGCAACTCCCGCTTCCAGGCCATCCTCCCGCTGTGGGGAAAAATGCTCAATGTGGAAAAGGCAAGGGCCGACAAGGTCTACGGCAACGACAAGCTCATGCCGGTCATCACGGCGCTTGGCGCCGGCATCGGTGAGGATTTCGACGTGAGCAGGCTGCGCTACCACAAGGTCATCATCATGGCCGATGCCGATGTGGATGGCTCCCACATCCGCACGCTGCTCCTGACCTTCTTTTTCCGCTTTATGCGCCCTCTGATCGAGGGGGGCTATGTTTACGCCGCCATGCCCCCTCTCTTCAAGCTGGAGCGCGGCAAGACCGTGCGCTACGCCTATGACGACAAGGAGCGCGACGCCATCTCGGCCGAGATGCGCGGCCCGGACGGCAGGGGCAAGGTGGAGATTTCACGCAACAAGGGCCTGGGCGAGATGGATTTTCAGGAGCTGTGGGAGACGACCATGGACCCGGAGCACCGGATTCTGAAGCGCATCACGATGGAAGACGCGGTAAAGGCTGACGAGATTTTTACCATCCTCATGGGAGAAAAGGTGGAACCCCGCCGGGAGTATATCGAACAGAATGCCAAACGCGTGGTCAACTTGGATATTTGATGAGGTGTAAAACGTGGGTGTAAACGACAAGAACCAGCAGGATATTTCCTTTCCCGATCAGAAGATCGTCAACATCAATCTTGAGCATGAGATGGAGACGGCTTATATCGACTACGCGATGAGCGTCATCGTGGGCCGCGCCCTGCCCGACGTGCGCGACGGACTCAAGCCCGTGCACCGGCGCATCCTCTATACCATGTACGAGGGCGGACTCACCTCCAGCAACAAATTCTCCAAGTCGGTGGCCACGGTGGGCGACGTGCTGAAAAAGTACCACCCCCACGGCGACCAGAGCGTGTACGACGCCATGGTGCGCCTGGCGCAGGACTTTTCCATGCGCTACCCCCTGGTGGAAGGGCGGGGCAACTTCGGCTCCATCGACGGCGACCCCCCGGCCGCCTACCGTTACACCGAGGCGCGCATGGCCAAGATCTCCAACGAGATGCTGCGGGACATCGACAAGGACACCGTGAACTGGATGCCCTCCTTCGACGAGGAGCGGAAGGAGCCGCTGGTCGTCCCCTCCCGCTTCCCCAATCTGCTGGTCAACGGCTCCTCCGGCATCGCCGTGGGCATGACCACCAACATCCCCCCGCACAACCTCAACGAGGTGATCGACGCCCTCATCTGCGTCCTCGACAACCCCGAGGCCGGGCTGGACGACCTGATGGAGCACATCAAGGGCCCCGACTTCCCCACCCGCGGCATCATCATGGGCCGCTCGGGCATCCGCGCCGCCTACGCCACCGGCCGCGGCCACATCCGCGTGCGCGCGCGCACCGAGATGGAGGAATTCGGCCAGAACCGCACCCGCATCATCGTCACCGAGCTGCCCTATCAGGTGAACAAGGCCCGGCTGGTGGAATCCATCGCCGAGCAGGTGCACGACAAGCGGATCGAGGGCATCTCGGGGCTCCGGGACGAGTCCGACCGCAGCGGCATGCGCATCGTCATCGAGCTGAAGAAGGACGCGAATCCCCAGGTGGTGCTCAACCGCCTGTTCGCCTCCACCCAGCTCCAGACCACCTTCGCCATCGTCATGCTGGCGCTGGTCAACAACCAGACCCAGCCCCGCATCCTCTCCCTGCGGCAGATCATCGACGAGTACATCGCCTTCCAGAAGGAGATCATCGTCCGCCGCACGAGATTCGACCTGAATAAGGCGAAGGACCGCGCCCACCTGCTGGAGGGCCTGCTGATCGCCGAGGAAAACATCGACGAAATGATCCACATCATCCGGACCAGCTACGACAACGCCAGAGAGCGCCTGATGGAGCGTTTCCAGCTCTCCGAGGTGCAGGCCCAGGCCATTCTGGAGATGCAGCTGCGGCGCCTGCAGGGGCTGGAGCGGGAGAAGATCGAAAACGAGTACAAGGAGCTCCAGGAGAAGATCGCCTACTACATCGAGCTGCTCGCCTCCGAGGAGATGCTCACGGGCGTCCTCAAGGACGAACTGATCGAGCTGCGCGACAGATACGGCGATGAGCGCAAGACCGAGATCGCGATGGTGGAGGACGATATCGACATCGAGGACCTCATCGACGAGGAGGAGTGCGTCTTCACCCTCACCGCCGCGGGCTATATCAAGCGCGTGCCCCTCAGCACCTACCGCGCCCAGCGGCGCGGCGGCCGCGGCATCACGGCGCAGGCCCTCCGCGAGGAGGATTATGTGGATACGCTGTTCACCGCCTCCACCCATGACTATATCCTTTTCTTCACCGACCGGGGACGGGTCTACCGCAAGAAGGGCTATCAGATCCCCGAGGCGGGCCGCACCGCCAAGGGCACCAATATCGTCAACGTGCTGCCTGTGGAGAGCGACGAAAAGGTCAACACCATGATCCACATCCGGGAGTTCGAGGAGGACGTCTACCTGGTGATGGTCACCCGCAACGGCACCGTGAAGCGCCTGCGGCTGGACGCGCTGAAAAATATCCGGAACGTGGGCATCCGCGCCCTGCGCCTGGAGGAGGGGGATTCCCTGATCTCGGTGCGCCAGACCGACGGGGACCAGAACATCCTCATCGCCACCCACAACGGCATGGTGATCTGCTTCCGGGAGACCGAAGTGCGCGATATGGGCCGCGAGGCCACCGGCGTGCGCGGCATCCGCCTGCGCGAGGGCGACTATGTGGTGGGCGCGGCGCGCGCCCGGGCCGAGGGCTCCCTGCTGATGGTCACCGAGAACGGCTACGGCAAGCGCACCCCCATCCCCGAGTATATCCGGGGCGACGGCGAGCCGCAGCACCGCGGCGGTTACGGCCTGAAGGGCTATAACGTCACCGACAAAACGGGTCCCATCGCCGGGGTCAAGGTGGTGGACGAGACCGACGACATCCTGCTCATCTCGGACGACGGCGTGATCATCCGCATGGCCGCCGACGCGGTCAACACCTACAGCCGCACCGCCCAGGGCATCATCCTCATGCGGCTGGCCGAGGGGGTCAAGGTCATCTCCCTTGCCCGCACCGAGCGCGAGGAGGCCGGGGAATGCGAGAAGGACGACGAGGAGACCGAGGAGGAATAACGCGCGCGGCCGGCGGGGCCGGTAAATCAGAACGATCGAAGGAACCATGACGCTATGGCAAAAAAGACAGTTACAATCTATACCGACGGCGCGTGCTCCGGGAACCCCGGGCCGGGCGGCTGGGGCGCCATCCTGCTGTACGGCAGGCACAGGCGCGAGCTGTCCGGCGGCGCGGCCGACACCACCAACAACCGCATGGAGCTCACCGGCGCCATCACCGCCCTGGAGGCGCTCAACGAGCCCTGCGCCGTGGAGCTGTACTCCGACTCCAAATATGTCATCGACGCCCTGCAGAAGGGCTGGGCCAGGGGCTGGAAGAAGCGCGGCTGGATCAAGTCCGACAAAAAGCCGGCCCTCAACACCGACCTCTGGGAGAAGCTGCTGGCCCTGTGCGACGTGCACGAAGTGCACCTGCACTGGGTAAAAGGCCACGCGGAAAACGAGTACAACAACCGCTGCGACCAGCTTGCCGTGGCGGAAAGCCAGAAGTTCAGGTCCTGATGTGGAAAAGTGCGCATGCCCGGCCGGGCATGCGCACTTTCTTT
>CAZVHV010000022.1:0-13692 GCA_964627025.1 uncultured Oscillospiraceae bacterium
CGCCGGGAAATCCTCGCTGCTCAACGCCCTGCTGGGCTATGACCGCGCCATCGTGACCGATATCCCCGGCACGACACGGGACACCATCGAGGCGCGCGCCACGCTGGGCGGCGTCCTGCTCCGGCTGATCGATACCGCCGGTCTGCGGGACGCCGGCGACGCCGTCGAGCGCATGGGGGTGGAGCGCAGTCGGGCAGCGGTGGCCGAGGCCGAGCTGGTCCTGCTGGTGATCGACGGCGCGCAGCCGCTCACCCCCGAGGACGGGGAAGCCATGGAGCTGGCCGCCGGCGCCCCCCACTGCATCTGCATCGTGAACAAATCCGACCTGCCGCTCGCCGCGGACATCGGCGCCCTGCGCGCCCGCTTTCCATACCTGTGTGTGGTGAGCACCCTTACCCGGGAGGGCCTGCAGGCGCTGGAGGACGCCGTGGCGGCGCTGTTTCCGTCGGGCGACGCGGCAGACTACGGCGCCCTGCTCACCAATGCCCGCCAGGCATCGGCCGCCGAGAGAGCCCGGGAGAGCGTAGCCGCCGCCGCGGAGAGCCTGGCCGCCGGCTATCCGCCCGACGCCGTCCTTGTGGATGTGGAGGAGGCCCTGTCGGCCCTGGGAGAGCTCACCGGAAAAACCGTCCGGGAGGACATCACCGCACGCATTTTCGAGCGGTTCTGCGTCGGAAAATAGCGCGGCAAACAAAAAAAGCGCGGGCAGACGCCCGCGCGGAACCGGTTTAATAGACGGCCCCTCCGGCGGCACGGCGCCCGAAGGGTCAGGTGTATTCCTCAAAGCTCACGCCGCAGGAACGGCAGGTGACATGGATCTTGCCTTTGCCGCGCGGGGCCCGGAGATGCTGCCCGCAGTTGGGGCACTTGAAGTAGCGGTGGTCCTTGTCTCTGTAGACGGCCCGGCGGTATTTCAGCCACTGCAGCAGGGGATTCATAAACGCCAGGAACCTGTCGTTTTCCGCCCGCCGCTTCTCATGGTTGCGGGAAAGGATGCGGAACGCGGCAAGGGCAAGCGGCAGCAAGGCGAGGCCGCGCAGCACACTCAGAACGGGCAGCCCGGAGAGGAAGGACAGGATGACATACAGCGCCAGCAGAAAAAAGGAGAGCTGGTCGCTGCCATGCCTGCCGTACATCACTTTTTGCAGCCAATTCATAATAATAGTTGTCTTCTCCTTTTAAAAAGTTCGCCAACCTTTTTCCTCTTATGTGTACTACATCATATCCTCTTCCACATGGTTCGTCAAGAAACCAAACGTAAACATTGTGTGAATTGTACAGGACAACAAAAGAGAAAAAAGGGCGCTTGACAAGCAGGTGGTCGGCTGATATAATATCAAAGCCGCTTTGAATGGGTCATCAAGTGGGATCGCAGGATTCCCGCCCCCGACAGCGAGCCCGTAATAAAGGAAAGAGGTGCGACAGAATGCATGCAATCATTGAGACCGGCGGCAAGCAGTATAAGGTAGCGGAGGGCGACGTCCTCTTCATCGAGAAGCTGCCCGTGGACGCCGGCGACGCCATCGTTTTCGACAAGGTCCTGGCGGTACTGGACGGCGACAACGCCACCTTCGGCACGCCCGCCGTGGCCGGAGCCACCGTGGAGGCTTCCGTGGTGAAGAACGGCAGGGGCAAAAAGGTCATGATCTTCAAGTACAACCCCAAGAAGGGTTACCGGAAGCGTCAGGGCCATCGCCAGCCCTACACCAAGGTGGAGATCGGCAAGATCAAGGCCTAAGGCAGAGCGATGACAACCATCACATTTCATACAGAGGACAGCCGCGTGACCGGATTTGAAGTCAAGGGTCACACCGGGCTGGCCGAAGAGGGACAGGACATCCTGTGCGCGGCCGTCACCAGCGCCGTGCGCCTCACCGAGTGCGCCATCAACGACGTGCTGGGGCTGGGCGCGGCGGTGAAGGTCAGAGAAAAGGACGCCTCCGTCTCTCTCAAACTCCCGGGCTCCCTGGGGCCGACCGCCGAGAGCACCTGTCAGACCCTTCTGGCGGCGCTCATGGTGTACTTCGTCCAGCTCCACGAGGAGTACCCACAACACATTATCGTCATGGAGGTGTAACCAATGCTTAAAATCGGACTTCAGTTCTTCGCTCATAAAAAGGGCGTAGGCTCCACTCGGAACGGCCGTGATTCCGAGTCCAAACGTCTGGGCGTCAAGCGGGGCGACGGTCAGTTCGTCCTGGCCGGCAATATCCTTGTCCGGCAGCGGGGCACCCATATCCATCCCGGCGTCAACGTCGGCAAGGGAAGCGACGACACCCTGTTCGCGCTGAAAGACGGCAAGGTCAAGTTTGAGCGCAGGGGCAAGGATCGCAAGCAGGTTTCCATTGTGGAGATCGCGCAGTAATTCCCAGACCTGGATATACGAAGAGCCCCGAACATGCTGTGTTCGGGGCTCTTTGGTTAAACGCAACGCAAAACGGGGCCATCCCGCGGGGAGGCTCCGGGAATCTCTGAAAACGGCGCGCCGCTCGCCGGGAAAAGCGGCAGCCGCGGTCACACCGGCGGCGCTCTGCGCGACCTCTCAGAGCGCGCGTCCGGTTTTGTGCCCTGCGGCGCAGGGGGCTTGATTATGCCGGCATTTATCGATACCGCCCGGATCACCATCAGATCGGGCAACGGCGGGAACGGCGCCGTCTCCTTTCACCGGGAAAAATACGTTGCCGCGGGCGGACCGGACGGCGGCGACGGCGGACGCGGCGGCGATGTGATCGTGAAGATCGACGACCACATGTCCACGCTGATGGATTTCCGCTACAAGCGCAAATATGTGGCCAGCAACGGCGCCGACGGGTCGAGGCGCAGCCGCACCGGCAAGGACGGAGAGGCCCTGGTCCTCAAGGTGCCGCGCGGCACCATCATCCGGGACGCCGAGACCAACGAGATCATTCAGGACATGTCGGCGGACGAGCCTTTTGTGCTGGCGCGGGGCGGCAACGGCGGCTGGGGCAACCGGCACTTCGCCACGCCCACCCGTCAGGTGCCCCGCTTCGCGAAGGCGGGCCTGCCGGGCCAGAGCCGGGACGTGGTGCTGGAGCTGAAGCTGCTGGCCGACGTGGGGCTGGTGGGCTTCCCCAATGTGGGAAAATCCACGCTGCTCTCGGTGGTCTCCAAGGCGCAGCCCAAGATCGCCAACTACCACTTCACCACCCTCTATCCCAACCTGGGCGTGGTCTATCTGGACGAGGGAGTCTCCTTCGTTCTGGCCGATATCCCGGGCATCATCGAGGGCGCGGCCGAGGGGGCCGGGCTGGGCCATGATTTCCTGCGGCATATCGACCGCTGCCGGCTGCTCATCCACGTCGTGGACGTCTCGGGCAGCGAAGGGCGGGACCCCGTGGAGGATTTTGAGGCCATCAACGCCGAGCTGAAGCAGTACAGCCCCGAGCTGGCCTCCCGCAAAATGCTGGTGGCGGCGAACAAGGTCGATGTCCTGACCGATCCCACGCTGCTGGAAAAGTTCCGCGCCCATGTCGAGGCGCAGGGGATGGCCTTTTATGAGATCTCCGCCGCCACCAATCAGGGCGTCCGGGAGCTCATGCTCGCCGCGGCCGAGGAGCTGGCCAAGCTGCCCCCGGTGAAGGTCTACGAGCCCGAGTATGTGCCGCGCCCGCCCGAGGTGGACACTACCCAGCCGCTGGAGATCCACCATGAAGACGACGTCTGGATTGTGGAGGGCGAGTGGCTCCAGCGCATGATGAGCAACGTCAACTTCTCCGACTACGAGTCGCGCAACTGGTTCGACCGTGTCCTGCGCGAGTCCGGCCTGTTCGACCGCCTGGAGGAGATGGGGATCAAAGACGGCGACCTCGTGAGCCTGTACAACCTCGAATTCGAATATCAGCGCTGAGAAAACGCGGAAAGCGGCTGCCCGTCGGGCAGCCGCTTTTTGCATGTAGTCTGATGTTTCAGGGGGCGATTTCCAGCTCTTTCAGCGCCTTGTCGTAGGCGGCCCTGGTGCGCTCGTCAAAGCAGACGAACAGAACCTCGCGGATACCCGGGCAGCGGGCCAGGCACTCGGCCACCGTGGCGACGGCGATGGGGGCCGCTCTGTCCAGCGGAAAGCGGTAGACCCCCGTGCTGATAGACGGGAAGGCCACCGTCCCGCAGTTGTGATCGGCGGCGAGCGCCATGCAGCTGCGGTAACAGGAGGCCAGCAGGGCGGGTTCGCCGTGCGCCCCGTCCCGCCAGATGGGGCCGGGGGTGTGGATGACGTATTTGGCCGGCAGGCGGAAGCCGCCGGTCAGCTTGGCCCGACCGGTCTCGCAGCCGCCCAACGTGCGGCACTGGGCCAGCAGCTCCGGCCCGGCGGCCCGGTGGATGGCGCCGTCCACGCCGCCGCCGCCCAGCAGGGTGGTGTTGGCCGCGTTGACGATGGCGTCGGCCGGGATCGCGGTGATGTCGCCCGCGATGACCTTAATCCGCTGCTTCTCCATTCAATTCCTCCGAAGGCGCGTGGAACGAATCCGGATCGGTGAATACCCGCTCAAAGGTCTGAGCGTCCATGGTCTCATGCTCCAGCAGATAGGCGGCCACGAGGTCCAGCTCTTTGCGGCCGGCAATGAGAATCTCACGGCAGCGGGCATAGGCCAAATCGATGATGGCCTTGATCTCCTCGTCGATCAGCCCCGCCACCTCCTCGGAATAGGCGCGGGCCTGCGCCATGGAGCGGCCGATGAAGACCTCGTCGTGGCCGCTGTCGAAGACCACGGTGCCCAGCTTTTCGCTCATGCCGTACTTCGTGACCATGGACCGCGCGATGGAGGTGGCCTGCTGGAGGTCGTTGGAGGCGCCGGTGGAGCTGTCGCCCAGCACCAGCTGCTCGGCCACCCGGCCGCCCAGGCAGACGGCGATGCGCTCGGTGAGCTCTCTTCTGGACTGGTAGCTCTTGTCCTCCTGCGGCAGGGAGATGGTCATGCCGCCGGTGGGGCCGCGGGGGATGATGGTGATCTGATGCACCGGGTCCTGCGTATCCAGCGCGTGGATGACGATGGCGTGGCCCGCCTCGTGATAGGCGGTGAGCCTGCGGGTGTGGGGGGTGAGGACCTTGCTCCGCTTTTCCGGCCCGGCGATGACCTTGAGGATGGCCTCGTGGAGGTGGGCCATGGTGATGAACCGGCTGCCCTCGCGGGCGGCCAGCAGCGCGGCCTCGTTCATCAGATTTTCCAGATCGGCGCCGGTAAAGCCGCCGGTGCCCCGCGCCACCGTGGCGAGGGAGACGTCCTCGCCGAGGGGCTTGTTGCGGGAGTGGACCTTGAGGATGGCCTCGCGGCCCCTGATGTCGGGCAGCCCCACATAGACCTGGCGGTCGAAGCGGCCGGGGCGCAGCAGGGCGGGGTCCAGAATATCCTGCCGGTTGGTGGCCGCCATGACGATGACGCCCTCGTTGGCGGCGAAGCCGTCCATCTCCACCAGCAGCTGATTGAGGGTCTGCTCGCGCTCGTCGTGTCCGCCGCCCAGGCCGGTGCCGCGCTGGCGGCCCACCGCGTCGATCTCGTCGATGAAGACGATGGCGGGAGAGTCCTTCTTGGCCTGGTCAAAAAGGTCGCGGACGCGGCTGGCGCCGACGCCGACATAGAGCTCCACGAAGTCGGAGCCGGAGATGGAGAGGAAGTGGACGCCGGCCTCGCCGGCCACAGCGCGGGCAAGGAGGGTCTTGCCGGTGCCCGGGGGGCCCACCAGTAGCACGCCCTTGGGGATCCGGGCGCCGAGCGCGACGAACCGCTTGGGGTCGCGGAGGAATTCCACAATCTCGCGCAGCTCCTCCTTTTCCTCGTCCGCGCCCGCCACATCATCGAAGGTGACCCTGGCACCGGTGTTTTCCAGGCTTTGGGTGCGGGCCCTGCTGAAGCGGACGGGCTTGTCCACGCCGCCCGCGCCGGCCTGGCGCAGGAACATGAAATACCAGAGGATGCCGAACAGCGCCATGACCGCGACGTAGGGCAGCACAGACTGCCACCAGGGCGGCGTGGGGTCGTCCGGATAATCATAGTCGGAGATGATGCGGCTCTCCCACTGATTGACGATCAGATCGTTGAAGTCATCGTAGAAAAGCTCGAAGCTGTAGAGCTCGTAGGTGACGGTGTATTTGCCGTCCATCGGCTCTTTCAGGGTGAGGCTGAGGGTGTTGCCGTCCACCGCGACCTTTTCCACCTTTTCCTGCTCCAGCAGACCGCGGACCTGGGCATAGCTGAGCGGCTGTCCGGCGTCCATGTTCTGCAGGGCGAGTACGGTGGCGATCAGGATGAGAAAGATCAGGGCGTAGAAGATGATGTCGCGGGCACTCATTTTTTTCAAGTGGGAACCACGTCCTTTCGGAGCAGGGTAAATTTATTGATAGACGCAGGGTTTCAGCACGCCGATAAAGGGCAGGTTGCGGTAGCGCTCGGCATAATCCAGGCCGTAGCCCACCACGAAGTGGTCGGGAACGGAAAAGCCCACATAGTCCGCCGTGACCGGCTTTGTCCGGCGGGAGGGCTTGTCCAGAAGGGTGCACAGCCGGATGGAGGCGGGGCGCCGCGCCTGGAGGATGCGCAGCAGATAGCTCAGGGTGTTGCCGCTGTCCAGGATGTCCTCCACGACGATGAGATCCAGACCCGAGATGTCTTCGGAAAGGTCTTTGGTGATCTGCACCTGGCCGGAAGAGCGGGTGTTCCTGCCGTAGGAGGAGACCGCCATGAAATCCACGGTGCAGGGGAGGGTGATGCCCCGCACGAGGTCGGCCATGAAGATAAAGGAGCCGCGCAGCACGCTCACCAGCAGGGGCGCCTTGCCCGCGTAGTCCCGGTTGATCGCTTCCGCAAGGGCGGAGACCCGTTCCCGGATCTCGGCGTCGGAAAAAAGGACCCGTTCAATGTCTTGTTCCAGCATGGCGGATGCTCCTTTCGTCTGTTTTGGGAAGGATGGTGATCTTATAGGCGGGCGCACCGGGCTGCGCGAGATGGGGCGCGCTGGGGCCGAAGCCGCCCACGGCGAGCACGCCGGAGTCGTCGGCCAGGATGGGCACCTGCTCCCGTTCGCGCCGGGGAACCTTGGCGTCGATGAAAAGCTTTTTGACCGTTTTGCTCCCGCGGTTGGGGAGGGTGACGGTATCCCCCGTCTCGCGGGGGCGAAGACGCACAGCTCCGTTTATCATAGCACAGTTCAGATAAAAAGTATATCCGTCTTTTGGCGGCTGCGCGGGCGCCGCGGCGGTCTCGCAGAAGATATGCCAGGGGCTGCCGGGGATCACCGTTTCGCCGGACAGGTTCAGCGGAACCGGTTCGAACGGGGGCAGGGGGTCCGCATCGAAGGTGAAGAGCATGTCGCGGTAGACCCGCTGCACCAGAAGGCCGCCGGGCAGGTGGAGCATCGCCGAGGGGTCGTCCCCCCTGGCCAGGTCCACCACCGCACTCAAATGCACGCCGCCCCCGGCCGCGTGTCCGGCGCCCATCTGCTCCAGCAGGCGCCGCACCACCCGGGGGGCCACGGCGCTGGGCGCGTCGGCGATCTCGCGCGTCTCGATCACCAGATCGTCCCCGAGGCGGGCGGCGCGCGCCGCCCGTTCGGCGGCCCTGGCGCGCAAAAAATCGTCGTCGGCCCGCAGGGTGCGGATGGTGGCGGTGACGTTCTCGGTGAGCCTGGGGTTCAGCCGGCGCAGGACGGGCAGCACCTCGTGGCGCAGCAGGTTGCGGGCGAAGGCGGTGTCGGCGTTGGTGCTGTCCTCCACATGAGGGAGGGTATGCAGCGCGAGATAGGCCTCGATCTCCTCCCGGCCGGTGGTCAGCAGCGGGCGGACGATCGCGTCCCGCCGCGGCGGGATGCCGGTGAGCCCGTGCAGGCCGCAGCCGCGGGTCAGGTGGAGGAGGAGGGTCTCGGCGTTGTCGTCGGCGTTGTGGGCGGTGGCGATCCGCGCCGCGCCGCGCGCCTCGGCCGTTTGAGCGAGGAAATCATAGCGCATGCGCCGCGCCGTCTCCTCGATGCCCGCGCCGCACCGCGCCGCCTCGGCGGCCACGTCCCCGCCGCCCGAGACGCAGGGGATGCCGCGGGCGCGGCACCAATCCGCCACGAAGGCGGCGTCACGGTCGGACTCAGCCCCGCGCAGATGATGGTCGTAGTGCCCGGCGAGGACCGAAAACCCCCGCGTCTGTCCCAGCGCGTAAAGGAAATGGAGCAGGCACGTGGAGTCCTTGCCGCCCGAAACGGCGCACAGGACGAGCCCGCCGGCGGGCGCCATGTCATATTCATCGATCAGCTGGAGCGCGTTCTGCAGCATAGGGGCTCCCTTCGGTCTGCCGGGGGCAGATCAGTCTGTGCGGAATAGGGAAAAAACGAGGGCGCGGAAGCAGGTCAGGGCTGTTCGTGCCGCCGGTCCAGCGAAGAAAACGCCGTAAATTCCGGCAGCCACTGCAGCTCCACCTTGCGGGTCTCGCCGTGGCGGTTTTTGGCGATGATGCACTCGGCGACGTTGTGGTTTTCCGAATCCTCGTTGTAATAATCGTCCCGGTAGAGGAACATGACGATATCGGCATCCTGTTCGATGGCGCCAGACTCGCGCAGGTCGGAGAGCATGGGGCGCTTGTCGCCGCGGCTTTCCGGGCCGCGGGAGAGCTGGGACAGGCACAGGACGGGCACCCGCAGCTCCTTGGCCATGATCTTGAGCGCCCGGCTGATGTCCGAGACCACCTGCTGGCGGTTTTCGCCCGAGTAGCGGTTCGATCCCCCGGCGGACTGCATGAGCTGGAGATAGTCGATGACGATGAGGCCCAGGTTGTCCACCCGGCGGCACTTGGCGTTCATGTCGGCCACCGAAAGGCTGGGGTTGTCGTCGATGAGGATGCTGGTCTTGTTCAGCGCGGCGGCGGCCAGGGCGATCTTGTCCCAGTCGTCGTCGCCCAGCCGGCCGGTGACCAGCTTTTTGTTGTCCACGAAGGACTCGCTGGCGATCAGGCGCATGGCGAGCTGCTCGCGGCTCATTTCCAGGGAGAAGAAGACCACCGTCTTGCCCGAAAACTTGCCGGCGTGCAGCAGGATGTTGAGGGCCATGGAGGTCTTGCCCATGCCAGGGCGCGCGGCCAGCAGGATGAGGTCGGAGCTGTTCAGGCCGGAGATGGCGCTGTCCAGATCGGGGAAACCGGTGGACAGGCCGGGGATGGCGGAGTCCTGGGCCGCGAGCTCGCCCAGCCGGTCGAAGACCTCCAGAATCACGCTGGAGATGTGCTCGAGCCCCTGCGAGGCGCGCCCCTGGCGGATGGCGTAGATCTTCTGCTCGGCCGCGTCCAGGATGGCCTGGGCGGTGCCGGTGCCCTCCTGGACCATGCCGGTGATCTCGCCCGCCGCCTCGGCGATATGCCGCAGCAGGGACTTGTCACGGACGATGGAGAGGTATTCCTTCACGTTCGCGGCGGTGGGGGTGATCTCCATGAGCTGGAGCAGGTAGGCGCGCGAGCTGTTCTCGTCGTAGACCCCGTTCTGGCGCATGAAATCCAGCACGGTCACCGGATCGATGGTGGCCGAGTAGTTGAACATGGCGTAGACGGTCTCATAGATCTCCCGGTTCTGCCGCACATAGAAGTCGTCGGGCTTGAGGGCCTCGATGACCTCGGGCACGCAGCGGGCGTCGATCAGGATGGAGCCAAGCACGGCCTGCTCCGCCTCTACGCTGTGCGGCATCTGCCTGATGAGAAGTTCATCCATGGAAGGCCTCCGTTACTTTTCCTCCGCTACCACCACGTAAATGGTGCCGGTGATCTCGTAACCGAGCTTGCACTTGAGCTCGTAGGAGCCGAAAGCCTTGATGGGCTCCTCCTGCAGGAGCTTGCTCTTGTTCACGGTGAAGCCGAACTGCGCCTGCAGGGCGTCGGCGATCTCCTTGGAGGTGACGGCGCCGAAGAGGCGGCCGCCGGCGCCGGCCTTGGCGGTGAGCTTCACCACGCAGCCCTTCAGCTGCTCCGCGAGCGCCTCGGCCTCGGCCTTCTCCTTGGCCTCCTGCGCCTTGCGGGCCTTGTCCTGCATCTTCATCTTGTTGATGTTGTCGGCCGTGGCGTCCACGGCCAGCTTGCGGGGAAACAGAAAGTTGCGGGCGTATCCGTCGGACACCTCGACGAGCTGTCCTTTTTTTCCCTGCCCTTTGACATCCTGCTGTAAAATCACTTTCATGACAATAACCTCCGGTCTATTTTTTTAGGTTGTTTCAAAATAATGGTCGATGGCGTGCAGCAGTTCCTTCATCGCCTCGTCGAGGGTCTTGTTCTGCAGCTGCGCCCCCGCGGTGGCGGCGTTGCCGCCACCCCCGAGCATTTCCAGAATGACCTGGACGTTGGTGTCGCCCATGGCGCGGGCGGAAATGATGACCCGGTCGCCGTCGGGGAAAAGGACGAAGGAGGTGTCGATCCCCGAGATCTCGAGCAGTTCGTCGGCCGCCTGGGCCGCCGTGACCCGGCTGACGGTGTGGTCGACCCTCGCGATGGCGATATCCTCGTGGTAAAGGCGGGCGTTCCGGATGATATCGTACCGGGCGATGGTGCCCTCCAGGTTGTTCTGGAAGAGCTTTTTCACCTCGGCGGTGTCGGCGCCCGCCCGCCGCAGGAAGGCGGCCGCCTCAAAGGTGCGCCCGCCGGTGCGCATGGTGAAGTTTTTGGTGTCCAGCACGATGCCGGCCATCAGGGCCTCGGCCTCCCCGTGCAGCAGGTCGACCGGCTCCATGATGTACTGGATGAGCTCGGTGACGAGTTCGCTGGCGGAGGAGGCGTAGGGTTCGTGGAAATTGAGGGTCACGTCGGAAATATAGGTGGCGGCGCGGCGGTGATGGTCGATGACCGCCACCCGGTTGACCGACTCCAGCAGCGCCTCGGACTGTACCTGTTCCGGACGGTTGGTGTCCACGACGACGAGCAGGGAGTCGGCGTCGGCCGCCAGCAGCGCGTCCTCGGGCGAGAGAAAGACGCTGCGGTATTCTGGCAGAAGCTCCAGATGCTTGAACATGACCTCCGCGGGCGTCTGCCCCGCATCGCGCACGATGCTGGCGGGGATGCCCCGTTTCCGGGCGATCGCGCAGATGCCGGCCGCGGCGCCGGCGGTGTCCAGGTCGGGGAAGGTGTGGCCCATGATGAAGACCCTTGAGGCGTCGGCGATCAGCTCGCCGAGCGCGTTGGCCATGACGCGGCTTTTGACCTTGGTGCGCTTTTCCTGCTCCTTGGACCGGCCGCCGTAGAACTCAAAATTGAAGCGGCTCTTGATGACCGCCTGGTCGCCCCCGCGGGAGAGGGCCATTTCGATGGAGAGGGAGGCGTACTGGAACAGCTCCTCGAAGGAAGGGGCGTCCTTGCCGATGCCGATGGAGAGGGTGGCGGGGATGCTGTTGGGGCTCTGCACCTCGTGCACGGCGTCCAGGACCGAGAATTTTCCCTCCTGGAGCACGGGGAGGAAGCGCTCCTCGAACAGGAAGAGGTAGCGGTCGCGGTCGTAGCGGCACATGAGGCCGTGGATGTTCCCGGTCCACTGGAGCAGCCGCTTGTTGATCTCGCTGAATATGACCGAGCGGGAATTTTCGTCGATGTTTTTCATGAGCTCTTCATAGTTGTCGAGCAGCAGGATGGCGGCGATGGGGCGGGAGCCGTAATACTGCTCCCGCAGGCCGGCATACTCGGTGACGTCCACCCAGTAGGTGGTGGCGAGAAAGTCCTTCCGGCCGGCGGTCTGATCGGGACGCACCAGGCGGCCGAAGACCACGAAGCGGCGGTCGCCCAGCTCCACCTCGGCCGGGCACTGGCTTTTGCCTTCCAGCAGCCAGCGGGCATCGAAATTGGGCACCGCCGTCTCGATGTCGGTGTCGAACAGGTGGTCACGGTCGCCCATGAGCCGGAGGAAGCGATCGTTGCTCCAGATGACCTCGCCGGTCTCGGGGCGGAAAATGACCATGGGCAGGGGGGAGTTGACCATCGTGTCCCTGGTGGCGTTGTCCATGCAGAAGGACATGCCCTCCAGGTAGCGGATCATCTCCCGCTTGCGCCGGGCGTTCCCTTTCCGCAGGTAGAAGCAGAGCGCGCCCGCCGCGATCGCTTCGATGAAGCCGAGCCAGAGATTGAAATAGGCGGAGGCGGCCGCAAAAAGGGCCAGAGAGAGGAAATAAAGCCACAGAGCCGGCTCCAGCAGCCGCGTCAGCTTTTTATTCATGCCGAAACCTCCTCATCAGAAAATTCCAGAAGAAAGGCGAAATGCCGCCCTCAATACCACAAGAAAGGTATTTTATTATACCAGAACAGCACGGTAAAAACAAGGGCGCGGCAGGCGAAGAAACGGGAATTTGGCCACATCCGCGGAGGAATTTTTCCCGGATTCCGTCAATCTTTCTATTGCGACAGGGAAACGGAGGGACTATAATGAAACCTAATTAAACAAAAATGAGAATGTTTGAAGTCTGAGGAGGCATATGCCATGCAGGAGATCAAAATCACCCGCGCCGCTGAACTTAAGCCGAAGCCGGACCCTGCCAAGCTGCTGTTCGGCAAGACCTTTACCGATCATATGTTCCTGATGGATTATCATACCGGCCAGGGCTGGCATGATCCCCGGATCGTGCCGTACGGGCCGTTTACGCTGGACCCCTCCACCATGGTCTTCCACTACGCGCAGGAGGTTTTCGAGGGCATGAAGGCCTACCGCACGCCGGACGGCAGCGTACAGCTCTTCCGCCCCGCCGACAACATCCGCCGCATGAACGACTCCTGCGAGCGCATGTGCATCCCCAAGATCCCGGAGGATCTGGTGCTTGAGGCCCTCAAGACCTTCGTGCGGCTGGAGCAGGACTGGGTGCCCGATCAGTTCGGCACCTCCCTCTACATCCGCCCCTTCATCATCGCCACCGACGCCAGCCTGGGCGTCCATGCCTCCCACTCCTATATCTTCTGCATCATCGCCTGCCCGGTGGGCTCCTACTACGCCGAGGGCATCAATCCCGTGCGCATCTATGTGGAGAATGACGATGTCCGCGCCGTCAAGGGCGGCACCGGCTACACCAAGTGCGGCGGAAACTATGCCGCCTCCATCCGCGCCGCCGAGCGCGCCGAGGAGGCCGGCTTCTCCCAGGTGCTCTGGCTGGACGGCGTCCACCGCAAGTACATCGAGGAAGTGGGCGCGATGAACGTGCTGTTCAAGGTGGACGGCCAGATCATCACCCCCGAACTCACCGGTTCGGTGCTGCCCGGCATCACCCGCCGCTCCTGCCTGGAGCTGCTGCGGGACTGGGGCGTCACCGTCAGCGAGCGGCTCATCACCGCGCAGGAGCTCTTTGACGCCGCGGACGACGGAAAGCTGGAGGAGGCCTTCGGCTCCGGCACCGCCGCCGTCATCTCCCCCATCGGCGAGATGCGCTGGGGCGGCCACACCGCCGTCATCAACGGCGGCGCCATCGGCCACCTGACCCAGCGGCTGTACGACACCCTCACCGGCATCCAGTACGGCCTGCTGCCCGATGGTATTAAGGAAACAAAACAATCAGACACTTTTGCTGCAATAATTATACCTGAGGAAGAAAACCTGACCCTCAAGCAGTCACTGCGTACGCACGCATTCTGGATAATATCGGCACTGTATGCCATCATGTTCTTTGTTGTAACCGCGGTGATCGTCCACATTATGCCCTACCTCTCAAGCACAGGAATAGACAGACAGTTATCCAGTTTTATTGCCGCCGGC
>CAZVHV010000023.1:0-13271 GCA_964627025.1 uncultured Oscillospiraceae bacterium
ATACGGATGGTGCGAGCCTGATCGGCGATCGCCCGGGTAATGGCCTGGCGGATCCACCATGTCGCGTAGGTGGAAAATTTATAGCCCTTGGTGTAGTCGAACTTCTCCACCGCCTTGATGAGGCCCAGGTTTCCCTCCTGGATCAGGTCGAGGAACAGCATCCCGCGCCCCACATACCGCTTGGCGATGGAAACGACCAGACGGAGATTGGCCTCGGCAAGGCACTGCTTGGCGGATTCGCCCTTCTGCATCGTCCGTCGGATCGCTTTTTCCTCATCCGGAGAGAGGGTCCCGGGTTCGCTCTGCCGCTTGGCCTGCTCGATCTCCTGCCACTGCTGCTTGGCCTCGCTGCCAAGGCTCATGGCCTGCGCCAGCGCGATCTCTTCCTCGGAAGAGAGAAGGTTGACCTTTCCGATCTCCTTCAGGTACATCCGGACCGGGTCGTCGATCCCGAAGGCGTCCACCAGCGTATTGGGGTCGACGATCTCCTCTTCCGGGATCTCCTCGAGCTCCTCCATGGACGGAGCCGCGTCGTCGGCCAGCTCGGGCAGATAGTCGTCTCCCACCGTGTCGATCCCCAGGTTTTCCAGGGTGTCATAGATCCGGTCCATCTGCTCGCTCTCGAGATCCATGTCCTCCAGCACGTCCATAAGCTCGCTGGCTGAAAGATTGCCCTTTTTCTTTCCGCGCTCGATCAGCTCGCCCAGCTTGTCCGCGCCCTGGACGCCCTCGACGACCTTGAGCACCCTGGTTTTTCCGACTTCCATCTTTTCTTCGTTGGACAGCTGGGATTTTGCCGCGTCCGTCTTTATGCCGCTTGTTTTCTTTTCACTCATGGACTTATCCTCCATACCCTTTTTTCTCTCTGTATTTCGCCCGTGCAGCCAGCAGGGGGTCGGTCTCGTCCGTTCCCTGCCGCTTGGCGGCCTCGGTTTCGATAATGCGTATATAGTCATCCATGGCCTCGCGGCCATGCTCCAGCGCCTCCGGCGCCTGAAGGATCCCGGCGAGCCGGTCCATCTCCTGGGCGGTCAGCTCGCCTGCCAGCACCGCCAGACCAACGGCCCGGTCCTCCTGCCAGCGGACGCGCAGCAGCTGGAACGCCCGCCCCAGAAAGGGGACGGTGAAATCCTCCTGCCGCAGCCGCCCGGTCTGCGGAAAGAGCGCGGGGTCCAGCATCACCAGACGCAGGATGCCCTCCTCCGCGCGGCCGGCCCGGAAATTTTCGTACCGCAGCTCCCGCTCCTTCGGCTGGAGCTGGGCGGCGGGCGTCAGGATCTTGCGCTCCTGCTGTTTCCTGGCCCTGCGCAGCCGCTGGTCCAGCGCGCGCTTGACTTCCTGCGCCATGGCCGCGGCCGAAACGCCAGCCGCCTCGGCGCAGCGCGCGCCGTACACCTCGCGCTCCACCGGGCTCTCCAGGGAAGCCACCAGGGCCGCCGATTCCCGCAGATACTCCACCTTCTGCGCGTCGTCCGAAAAGTCGTACTTCATCCGGATGAGTTCCAGCCGGTACTCGACATGGTTCTCCGACTGATCGAGCAGTTTTGCAAAGGCCTCGCGCCCGAATTTTTTGATAAACTCATCCGGGTCCTTTGCCCCGCGCATGCGCAGCACCTTGACCTTCATGCCCGTGCGCTCCAGCATGGGGATCGCCCGCTGGGCAGCCGCGATGCCGGCGTCGTCGCCGTCATAGGCGATGACCACCTCCTTGGTGTAGCGGGACAAAAGCTGCGCGTGGTCCTGGGTGAACGCCGTGCCGAGGGAAGCGACCGCACAGTCGAAGCCCGCCTGATGCAGGGAGATAGTATCCATATAACCTTCGGTAAGGACGATGCGGCCCTGCTTCGACCTGCGGGCCATGTTGAGCGCGAACAGGTTCCGGCTTTTGTTGAAGACCGCCGTGTCCGGCGAGTTGAGGTATTTTGGTGAGCCGTCGTCCAGCACCCGGCCTCCGAAACCGATCACCTCGCCCCGCAGGTCGATGATGGGGAACATGACCCGGTTGCGGAACCGGTCGTAGATGCGGCCGTCGGATCCTTTTCCGACCAGTCCGGCGTCCAGAAGGTCGCCCTTGTCGTAGCCCTTTTCCGCCATGGCGCGGATCAAAGCGCCCCCGTCGGCGGGCGCGCAGCCCAGGCCGAAGTGGGTGATGGTGCGCTTGGACAGCCCGCGTGCCAGAAGATAGGAAGCGGCGGCCGCACCTTCCGGCGCGGCCAGCCGGTCATAAAAGAAACGGGCGGCCTCCTTGTTGAGCGCCAGCAGCTTCTCCCGCCGCTGGCGGTAAGCGCCGCTTGTCCCGGTCTCGGGGACTTCCATGCCCGCCCGCTTGGCGAGAAAGCGCACCGCGTCCTGAAACGGCAGATTTTCGATCTCCATGATGAAGGAGATCACCCCGCCGCCCTTGTGGCAGCCGAAGCAGTAATAGGCCTGACGGTCGGTGGAGACCGAAAAGGAAGGGGTCTTCTCGCTGTGAAACGGACAGAGGCCCCACTGTTTTCCGCCCTTGCGGGTGAGGGAGAGGTAGTCCGAGACCACATCGGAAATTTCGCACCGGGCGACCAGCTCATCGATAAACTGTGCGGGTATCGCCAAATTTTCCCCTCCCATTCCTTCAGACGGCCGCAAAACGGTTACCGCCCCTATTTTATCCGGAATCCGACCATTCTTAAACGCGGACTATTTGACGCTCCATGCCATGGGGATGAAGGCTTCGCTGTATTTATCCACGGCGTACTTGTCGGTCATCCCGGCAATATAGTCGCACACCGCGCGCTCGACGCCCTCCCGTTCCCGGATATCCTGAAAATCAGGGGGGAGCCTGTCGGGGTCCTGCCGGTAGTAGTCGTACAGACGGCGGAGCATCGCCTGCGCCTTGCCCTCTTCGCCCTTGGCCAGAGGGCTGTAATAAACGAATTCAAACATGAATTCCCGCAGAGCGTGCATGGCGTCCCGGGCGGCGGGGGACTGGAGGATCTCCCGCTTTCCCTCGCTGGCGGTGATCACGTCGGTGGTGAGGGTGTTGATGCGCTCGCCGTGGTTGAAGCCGAGGACCTGGGAGACCTCCAGGGGGAGGTCGATGGGGAAAATGATGCCGCCCCGCATGGCGTCGTCGATATCGTGGTTGATATAGGCGATCTGATCGGCCAGACGGATGATCTGCCCCTCCAGCGTTTCGGACTTTTCGCCGCCCGTGTGGCACAGGATGCCCCTGCGGACCTCATAAGTAAGGTTGAGGCCGTCGCCCCCGTTTTCCAGCCGGTCGGCCACCCGCAGGGACTGTACGTTGTGGTGGAACCCGCCCGGCATGATCTCGTTCAGCACCCGTTCGCCCGCGTGGCCGAACGGGGTGTGGCCCAGGTCGTGCCCGAAGGCCGCGGCCTCGGTGAGATCCTCGTTAAGCCTCAATCCCCGGGCAATGGTCCGCGCGATGCGCACCACTTCCAGTGTATGGGTCATGCGGGTGCGGTAATGATCGCCCTCGGGCCGGAGGAAGACCTGGGTTTTATGCATGAGCCGGCGAAAAGACTTGGAGTGGACGATGCGGTCGATGTCCCGCTGGAAGCAGGTGCGGATGGGGCAGGGGTTCATCGGACGCAGACGGCCCTTCGACTCCGCGGACAGGCAGGCATATGGAGAGAGAATCTGTCGTTCCAGCGCTTCCGTGCGTTCCCGCGCGTTCACGGCGCCCGCCCCCTTTCTGTTGCTTATAGCTTGTTATACGTTTTTCTACGGAAAAACCCTTCAAAATAAAAAAAGATTTCACAGAATATTCATTTTTTATTTTCGCGGCACCGCCCGAAAGGCTTCTCCCGTCACTTCCGGAGCGATCCCGCCGGCCGTCAGCTCGGTGATGCGGGCGGAAAACAGCGCTGCGCCCTCCTCCGGAAGAAGGGCGCAGATGCGCACCTCGGCTTCGTATTCGATCCTGTCGGTCACACCGCCCGCGGCCTCGACCTCGGCCTTGACCCGCTCCAGCAGATGGTAGGGGCAGTGCAGCAGGAGTTCCACCCAGCGGCGGACGACGCTGATGCCGGCGGCGTCGAGGGTGTCCTTGGCGGATTTTGTATAAGCGCGCAGCAGGCCGCCGGCCCCCAGCAGGATGCCGCCGAAATAGCGGGTGACCACGCAGCAGACGTTTTCCACGCCCTCGCGCCGGAAGACCTCCAGCATGGGCTGGCCGGCGGTCCCCTGCGGCTCGCCGTCGTCCGAGTAGCGCAGGACGCCGCCCTCGCGCAGGAGATAGCACCAGCAGTTGTGCCGGGCGTCGTGGTACTTCGCCTTCATCTCCGCGATGCGGGCCCTGGCCTCCTCCTCGGTCTCCACCGGCCAGACGTGGCCGATGAAGCGGGAACGCTTCTCCAGAAATTCGGTCTCCGCCGGAGCGGTGGGGACCAGGTAGTGCGTCACGGCGGCCTTATCCATGGTCATCCCGCACATACCCGCTCACCTGGCCCAGAACCTTCGGCGTACAGACCACGGTCACCTCGATGGCGTCGTCGTATTCCACCTGCTCCACTTTGGCCTCGCGGTAGAGCATATCGAGGACCGAACCTTTGTCGTAGGGGAGACGGAGCTTCACGCGGTGGGCGCCGCTGTCCAGCCGCTTGCCGATCATCTCGATCAGCTTGTCCAGTCCCCGCCCGGTCTTGGCCGAGATGGAGATGATGTCCTCGCCGTGCGGCATGATATCGCCCACGTAGAGGTCGGACTTGTTGAAGACGTCGATGCGCGGCGTCGCCTGCGCCCCAAGCTCGGCGATCAGCTTCTCCACCACCTCGGCCTGCTCCCGCCATTCCGGGTTGGAGGCGTCGATCACATGCAGAAGAAGATCGGCAAATGTAAGTTCCTCCAGCGTCGCCTTGAAGGCGTCCACCAGATGGTGGGGCAGCTTGCGGATAAATCCGACCGTGTCCGAAATCAGGACGGTGCAGGTGTCCGAGATCTGCAGCGTGCGGGTGGTGGTGTCAAGAGTGTCGAACAGGCGGTTGTTGGCGGGGATGTCCGCGCCGGTCAGGGCGTTCAAAAGGGTGGATTTCCCCGCGTTGGTGTACCCGACGATGGCCACCACCGGCATTTCATTTTTGATGCGGCGCCCCCGCTGGATGCTGCGCACCCGGCGCACCTCCTGAAGCTCTTCCTCCAGCTTGGAGATCTTGCGCCGGATATGACGGCGGTCGGTCTCCAGCTGCGTCTCGCCCGGGCCGCGTGTTCCGATGGGGGACTTGCCGCCAGAGGCCGTCTGGCGCACCAGGTGGCCCCACATGCCGGTCAGGCGCGGCAGGAGGTACTTGTACTGGGCCAGTTCCACCTGCAGGCAGCCTTCGCGGGTCTTTGCCCGCTGCGCGAAGATATCCAGGATGAGGTTGGAGCGGTCCAGCACCTGTACGCCGAGTTCCTCGGTCAGCACGCGCTGCTGGGAGGGGGAGAGGTCGTTGTCGAAGATCACCATGTCGGCGTCCACGGACTCCACCAGCGCCTTCACCTCGGCTACCTTGCCCTCGCCGATGAAGGTGCGCGCGTCCGGCGTGTCCCGGTTCTGGAGCACCGCGCCCATGCAGACACCCCCGGCCGTTTCCAACAGGGCGGCCAGCTCCTCCATGGTGCTGTCGCTGGCATTGTCCTCCCGCGGCAGGCAGCCGGCGTTGAGCCCCACCAAAACAGCGCGGTTGACTTTTTCTTCGGTCAGGATCCCGTTCATAGCTTCGCGCCCTTTCTCAATCGGTAAATGTCGGTCAGCGGCCGGCGGACTCCGACGCGTATGCCTCGACGATTTCACCGATATACATGCGGTGATAGTCGTGCGCCCGGTAATATTCCCCGAGCGTCGCGTCCGCAAAGTGGGTGGGATCGATATCGCTGTAATACAGCTTTCTGCACACCAGCACCAGCTCGGCTTCGGCAAAATAGGGGGCCTGTCCGGCGCCGGTCAGAACGGTAAAGCCGCATTCCTTCACCTTGTCCATGCTGCGGCCGCTCTGGCTGCCGCACAGATTCAGCTGGCTGCGGTATTCCTCGCCCAGGAAGGACAGGGTGAAGTACGACCCGTTTTCCATCAGATCATAGGTGTAGCGCTGGGGACGGACATAGATGGTCGCGACGTTCCGGTTCCACAGGACGCCAAGCCCGCCCCAGCTCGCGGTCATGGTGTTGCATTTATCCGCGTCTCCGGTGGTGACGAGCATCCACTGCTCGCCGATCAGCGAAAAGACATTTTTGTGCAGGGACTCCGGGTTGATCTGCTTTAACATAAAGACCGCCTCCATATCATATTCAATGTTTCCGGTTCATTCCGTGCTGCTTCTTATTATATGTGATTTCCGGCAAAATTGAAAGAAAAAACAGAAAACCCGTGCCAGAAAACGGCACGGGCTTCAAAAACTCAACTTACTTGTCAAGACCAAACTTCTTGTTGAAGCGGCTGACGCGTCCGCCGGTATTCACCATCTTCTGCTTACCGGTGAAGAAGGGGTGACACTTGGAGCACACTTCCACCTTAATGTCCTTCTTGGTAGAGCCGGTTTCGATCACGTTGCCGCAAGCACATTTAATGGTCGTCTGCTGATAGTTCGGATGGATGCCTTCCTTCATGGGTGTTCACCTCTTTCTGATCCAGGATGCGACACTCTATTAAGCGCAAATAGTATGTTAACATGTCAAGCCGTAAATTGCAACTGTTTTTTTCATAGTTCTACCGCATTCTTCAGGGCGAGAAACCAGAGTACCCGGCGTTTAACCGGCTTTCCGGTGATTTTTGCAAGGGCGCGGCTGTAGGCCGTCAGCTGGGGGCGGTATTCCTCCGCTCTCGCCGGGACAGTTTTCTCGCTTACCCGGTCGGTCTTGAAGTCCAGCACGGTCAGCCCGTCCTCCTGCTCGAACCAGCAGTCGATGACGCCCTGCAGCAAAACCTTTTCATCCGCAGCCACGCCGGGGTAATAGTCCGCGGCCGGCACCAGCAGGGAGAATTTGAATTCGCGGCGGAGGGAAGATGCGCTTTTGATCTGCCGTCCCAGCTCCGAGCTGAAAAAGGCCATGAGCTGCGCCAGGTCCACAGCCTCGCCCTGCTGGGGTGTAATGAGGGCGAGATCCACCAGACGCCGGATCTCCGCTTGAAGCTCCGCGTCGGTTTCCGTCCGCGAAAAATCCATATACTGGAGCACCTGATGGACCGCGATGCCCCGCTGGGCCGCCGTCAGTCCGAATTCCCCGGCGGCAAAGCGCGGACGATCGAACGGGCAGGGGAGGGGGCGCGCGGAAGCCTGCGTCTCCTGCGCGGATTCCTCGTCGATAAAGCGGCCCTTGAGCTGGGTCGCGGTTATTTTGGAGGGGACGTCGGCCAGGGCCGCGTAAGGGTTTTTCCAGGCCAGCCGCTCCGCGGGCACGTCGTCAGACGCCTGCCGCGCGGGCGCGCCGGCCGGCTGCTCCGGCCGTTCCGGCGCCGCTTCACAGGAGCTCCCGTCGATCAGGCGGATCTCCCAGGGCCGACCGAACACACCCTCCGTCCGCTCCGTCCGCAGTTCCGCCGCCTCCCACAGAGCCTCCGACTCGGGGCGGGCCATGGCGGCGAGGAGCACCCATTGCCCGACGCAGCTGCAGGAGGCGAGGGCCTGCGGCTCGACCGGGCAGCCCGTGTCCTCCCGCAGGTTCTTCAGCTCGCCGGCGCCGGTCGCCAGGGTGTGCGTCATGATCAGCTTTTCCTTCGCCCGGGTCATGGCGACATAGAGCAGGCGAAGTTCCTCCGCCATCATCTCGCGCTCCAGCTGCTTGGCCACCGCCAGCCGGGGCAGGGTGGTGTACTCCACCATTCGCTCCAGGTCGAGCCCTTTCGGCCCGACGCCCAGTTTGGGATGGAAGAGCATGGGCTTCTGCATGTCCTCGCGGTTGAACCGCTTGGCCAGTCCGCAGAGGAAGACCACCGGGAACTCCAGCCCTTTGGAGCGGTGGATGCTGAGGATGGAGACGCCGCCGCCCGCTTTGCCGCCGCCGGAGCCCGCCACCCTTGCCCCCGCGTCCCGCAGACGGGAGAGGTGGGAGAGGAACCCGAACAGGCCGCGGTGCCCCGCGCCCTCGAAGCGCCGCGCAAGCTCGTAGAGTGTGAGCAGATTGTTCTGGCGCTCCTGCCCGCCGGGCATGACGCCGAAGATGCCGAGCAGGTTGGTGCGCTCATAGATATGCCAGATCAGCTGGTGGCTGCTCCTGTCGCCCGCGCCGAAGCGGAGCGCGCCCAACTCCTCCAGAAAGGCCCGGCAGTCCGCCCCGCCGCGCTCCGCCGCATGGGCGAGCGCGTCATAAAAGTCGCCGCCGCAGCCCGCGCGCACCTCGGCCAGCCGGTCGGCGGGAAAGCCGTAGACCGGGGAGCGCAGCGCCGAGATGAGGGGTACGTCCTGGCGGGGATTGTCCACGATCTGAAGGAGGGAAAGGGCTACCGAAACCTCGGTCGTGCCGAAAAAGTCGTCCGCGCCCTCGGCATCCCAGGGAAGCCCCTGCTCGGTGAGGGCCTGCATATAGGCGGAAAGAACGGTGCCCGGGGAGCGCAGCAGGATCACCATGTCCTCCGGACGGGCCGGACGCATCCCGCCCGCCTCGTCCGAGACCAACTGCCCCTCGTCCAGCATCCGGCGGATGCGCCGCGCCACGAAGCGCGCCTCGATCAGGTTCTTGTCGGTTCTGCCGCTCCCGCCGGCCTCCAGAGCGCCGCAGTCCAGCACATCCAGTTCGGTCCGGCAGCCGTCCCGCTCCGGGAAGGCGGCGCCGGGGTAAAGGGCCTCTTCCCCGGTATAATCCATTTCGCCGAACTCGACCGACATGATGTTTTGAAAGAGGTAGTTGACGCTTTCGAGCACCTCCGGCCGGGAACGAAAATTGCGGGAGAGGGTCACCCGCCGGTTCTCCCCCTCGACGGCCTCGGTGTAAGACCGGAAGGTCAGGTATTTGCCCAGGAAGATGGTGGGGTCGGCCAGACGGAAGCGGTAAATGGACTGCTTGACGTCCCCGACCAGAAACAGCTTGCGCCCCGACCCGGAAATGGCGTCGAAGATGGCGTTCTGCACCTCGTTGGTGTCCTGAAACTCGTCCACCATGACCTCGGTGTAGCGGGTGCTCAGCTGACGGGCGAGCGCGGCCGGCGTGCCGTCCGCCTCACGGAGCAGGCCAAGCGCGGCATGCTCCAGATCAAAGAAGTCCATCAGCCCGCGCCGGCTCTTCTCGGCGGCATAGGCGGCGGTGAAATCCCGCACCAGCGCGAACAGACCGCGCACGGCGGGGTGGACCGTCCTGATGTCCTGCAGCAGCGAGGCGCTCCTGTCCAGAAAGGAGTCCGCGTTCTTCTCCATCCGCTTTTTGCACTTGTCCCGGATGGCCTTGATCCGCTCCTGGGCGTCCGGGTCGTCGCAGCCGCCGCGCACCGCGCCGAGGCGGGGGAAAGCGATGCGTGCGTGCGCCGCGGCCTCGTCCCAGCCCCGTTCCGCGGCGGCGGAAAACGAAGCGAGGCTGTCCAGGGTCTCCGAAAGGCTGGGCGCGTAAGCCCGCGCGAGCTTTGGGTCGCGGGAGGCAAGCTCCAGCGCGCTCCTGAGCCTGCCCTGCCAGTAAAGGGCCAGGCGGCGCGCGTCCTCCAGCAGCAGTTTTCCCCAGGGGGTCTGCCCCGCGTCGGTGATCCCATCCAGGCGGAAGGCGGTCTCCTGCTCGCCCAGCCAGCGGTCCGGGTCCGGGTGGCTCTGGATGCGGCTGAAAATATCGATCACGATCTCCACGAGGCGGCTGTCGTCGCGCCCCGCCGACATGGTATCCACCAGCAGCGCGAAGTCGCTTCCGGCCGCGATGGTCTCATAGCGGCTGTCCATCACGTCGTTGACGGCCTGCCGCATCAGCACCCCCATCTCACCCTCGTCACAGAGACGGAAGTCCGGGGAGATATCGGCCAGATGGCCGAACTCCCGGAGCAGCGCCGCGCAGAAGGCGTGGACGGTGGAGATCTGAGCCTTGTAGACCAGCGCGGCCTGACGGCGCAGATGGGCGTCGCCCGGGTCGCTCCCCAGCCGTTCGCTCAGCCCGTGGGCAATGCGGGCGCGCAGCTCGGCGGCGGCGGCCCGGGTATAAGTAATGATGAGGAATTCGTCCACGTTGCAGCCTTCCCGCGTCACGCGGGTTAGCATCCGCTCCACCAGCACCCTCGTCTTGCCGGAGCCGGCGGCGGCGGAGACCAGAAGGCCGCCCCCGCGGTTGTTCACGGCGGCATCCTGTTCGGTTGTAAGCGCAAAACCCATTCGGTTCACCTCTCTGATTCAGCGTCTTCCGGGGCAAGCCTTGTCCAGAATTCCTGGTTGCCGACCGACGGGAGCCAGCGCCGCCGGTCGCCGCCGCGCCCCTCCTCGAAATGGCAGGCAGCGGCGTAGTCGCAGTAAAGACAGGCGTTTTTCTCCGCGCCGCGCCAGAACGGGTCGGCGTCGATGCTGCCCGAAGCCAGCTCGCGGCAGATCTCATCCAGCACCTTTTGGATATGGGCGCCGAGCCTTCCCATCTGCCGGGCGGACACCAGGTTGTCGCCCGAAATGACGCCGGTGCTGCGGCTCACCCGGACGGGCAGGAACCGGATGCCGTCCTCGCTCGGCCGTTCCATCGCGGCGAGTACCTCCGGGTCGTTCAAAAGCAGCCCGTGACGGCGCAGCTCCTTGTCCACCGCGCGGCGGCGGTCTTCCTCGGACATGGTGCGGCTGCCCGCGATGATGGAGTCGCGCGCGGGCAGATAGAGGACCCCCGCGGGGACGACCTCGCTGCCGTAAAGCGCTTTGCCCTTCCGCCCGAGCGTGAAGAGGTAAAGCAGCATCTGCAGCCCCATCCCGTTCCAGATCTCGGTGAGATCGAAGGATTTTCGCCCCGTCTTATAGTCGATGACCCGCAGGTAGAGCCGTCCGTCCTTCACCCAGCCGTCCACCCGGTCCACAAAGCCCGAGATGCTGAGGGTGATCCCGTCCACCGTGAGCTCCACCGGGGGAAGGTCGCCCTTTTCTCCGAACCCGAGCTCGAAGGAGACGGGCTGGAAGTCCGACGAAGCAAGCTCCTCGGCCACGTTCTCCACGATCAGATACAAAGAGCGGAGGAGCCGGTTGAACAGGTAGACGAAGCGGGGGGTCTGGTCCTCCAGGCCGCCCAGCTCCTGCGCGATATAGCGGTCGACCGCCGCGCGGGCCAGCCTGTGCAGCTCCGCCTTGTCCGCCCCGGGCTTTCTGCCGCGAAAGACCTGTTCCAGAACGTAGTGGACAAAGGTGCCGTACTCGGGCGCGCGGAAGCCGGCCGGCTGACGCGGCCGCGCTTTGAGCCCATATTGCATGAAGTAGGAGAAGTGGCAGGATTTGTACTTGTCCATGCGGGAAGCGGACATCGGCACCCGCCTGCCGTAAAGCAGCGCGACGGCGGGCTTGGAAAGGCTGCCGCGCTCCCAGCGTTCCGCCTGTTCCAGACGTTCGACAAGCGGGGCGTAGCCGGGCAGCAGCTTCAGAACGGCGCGGAGTTCCGGCCGGTGTCCGGCCTGTTCCAGCGCCGGGCGTGGGGCGGCGAGGCGGAAGGAGCCGCCGAGCGAGCCTTCCTCCACCGTCCGCAGTTCCGGAAAGAGCAGCTTCAATCGTTCCACAAAGAAAGACGGCCGTTTTTCCTCTCCGTCCCCCCCGGCGCGGGGCCAGCTGACCGCGAGGCGCTCGGAGGGCTGGGTACAGGCGGCATAGAGGATGGTCATCTCGCGGTAGAGCTTTTCATCCAGACGGGGCGCGAGTTCCAGCCCGTAGGAGGCCAGCAGGGAACGGTCGTCGTCGGTCAGCAGGCCCGGCGAAGGGGCGACCTGCGGGATGGCACCGTCGTCGGCGCCGAGCAGGAAGAGGACCTTGATCCGTTTGTTGACGATGCGGGGGGCTTCGCCCGCCGTCACGCGGTCAAGAGAGACTGGGATGGCGCCCACATCGTACTGGGAGAGGACCAGCTGAAAGAGCCTGGAAAACTCGTCCAGCTCCATAGGCGTTTCGCCCAGAAGCCCGGCGCACTGCTCGAGCGCGCCGCAGAGGATCTCCCAGAGCTGCCCGTATTCCTGGCTCAGCGTCAGCTCACCCTGCCCGCGCAGAAGATCCGTCCGTTCGCGAAGCTGCTCCGGCAGGCCGATCTCCTCCAGAAACGCGTAGAGCGCCAGCGCGTGCCCGGCTCCGGTGCGGTCCGGATTCTTGCGCAGCTTTTCCAGCGGGGCGGTCACGCTGCGGCGAAGGGCGTTCAGCCGCTCCAGCAGCGCGTTGTCCTGCTCGGTCAGGGGGAAGCCGTATCCACGCGGGTGCATGGCCCAATCCTTGCGCGACGTCCAGCGCGCGCCTCGGATGTCCCACTTCAGGACGTAATTTTCAAGGATGTCGCAGTCGTCCGTGCAGAGACCGGAAAGTCCGGTCTTCAGGTAACGAAAGACATCGTCATAGGTGTAGCCGCCCGCGGCGATCTCCAGCGCGGAGGAGACCAGCGCCAGCACCGGCTTTTGCAGGATGTCGGTCATGGCGGTGACGAACACGGGGATGCCGTAGCGCTGGAAGACGCTCTCGACGAGGTCGCCGTATGCCTCGAAACCGCGGGCCGCCACCGCGATCTCACGAAAACGGTAACCGCCGTCCTGCACCAGCGCCAGAATGCGCGCCGCGGCCCACTCCACCTCGGAACGCGGGGTCCAGGCCGAGAACAGCTCCAATTCCTCCGGAGGACCGGGAAAGCGGACCTCGTCATGAGCAAAGAGATTCCGCTCCAGAAAAGACAGCGCGGGGGGATAGACCGCGCACGCGGGGGCGAGGGTCTCCACCCGGGCAGGTACCCCGGTCTCCCGCGCCAGGCGGAGCAGGGAGGCGGCCGTGCGGCGGGCGGGCGAAAACAGGCCGGCGCCGTGCTCGGTATCCTCCAGCCGGTCGCAGGTGAAGGCGACGGTGACGGAAGGGACCTGTGCCAGCAGGCCCCGGAGCACCAGAAGCTCCTGCGGCGTAAAGTCGGTAAAGCCGTCGATATAAAAATCCTTATCCTTCGCCCAGCCGCTCTCCCTCAGCTTTTCGGCAAGGCGGGTGAGCCTGTCGCGCGGGTCGAGCGCGCTGCGGGCGGTGAGGGCCTCGTAGGCCCCGCAGATGAGGGCCAGATCGCGCAGCTTGTCTCCCTCCGCATGGTCGGTCTCCTCAGCCGCGGCGGCCAGGGCGGCGGGAGAAACACGGCAGCTTTTCAGCTCATCCACCGTGGAAAGCAGGCCGCTCAGAAAGGCGGGCTTTCGGGAG
>CAZVHV010000024.1:0-13019 GCA_964627025.1 uncultured Oscillospiraceae bacterium
CTGGCCCGCAAGATCAGGGCCTCCTATTACCTCATCGGCGCGCTTCTGGGCCGGTTCGGCTCCGCCCAGGTGCCGCCTCCCGGCGGCTGCGACTTCGGCGGCCGTCCGATCGACCAGCACATCAAAGGTTTCGAAGCCATGGGCGCCGAAGTGGAGGTCCACGGCGGCTTCATCCACGCCAAGGCGAAAACAGGCCGCATGATGGGCTCCCAGGTCTATTTCGACATTGTCACAGTGGGCGCCACCATGAACGTGATGCTGGCCGCCGTGCTGGCCGACGGCATGACGGTCATCGAGAACGCCGCCAAGGAGCCGCACATCGTGGACCTGGCCAACTTTCTCAACTCCATGGGCGCCAACATCATGGGCGCCGGCACCGACGTCATCAAGGTGCGCGGCGTGGACCGCCTCAAGGGCGGCACCTATTCCATCATCCCCGACCAGATCGAGGCGGGCACCTACATGACCGCCGTGGCCGCCACGGGCGGCGAAGTGCGCATCCGCAACGTCATCCCCAAGCATCTGGAGTGCATCACCGTCAAACTGGTGGAGATGGGCGTAGAGGTGCAGGAAGAGGATGACGCCGTTGTGGTGCGCCGCTACGGGCCCCTCACCCGGGTCAATGTGAAGACCCTGCCCTATCCCGGCTTCCCCACCGACATGCAGCCTCAGATCGCCGCGGTCCTCTGCCTGGCCGAGGGTACCAGCGTCCTCACCGAGGGCGTGTGGGAAAACCGTTACCGCTATGTGGATGAATTCCGCCGCATGGGTGCCAAGATCCAGGTGGACGGCAAGATCGCGATCATTGAAGGCGTGGACAGGCTGACGGGCGCTCCCATGTGCGCCTGCGACCTGCGGGCGGGCGCCGCCATGGTCATCGCCGGGCTTTCCGCCTTCGGCACCACCGAAATCGAGCAGGTCTACCACATCGAACGCGGCTACGAGAATCTGGTGGAAAAGCTCACCGGCCTCGGCGCGGACATCCGCGTTGTGGAGGTCCCGGAAGAGACCCGGCAGAGCAACGTAGTCTGACATCACAGCTTATCCCATTGCGAACAGGGCGGCGGCGTTGGCCGCCGCCTTTCGTTTCCCCTCTTGCGGGATCCCGGCAGTACGTTTCCTCCCCGGCGGAAACGGTATATTTTCCAAATCGGGCCAAGATTCCCCTGTTCCAAACGGGACAAAAGTGCTATAATTGTTTTTACATAGGAGCGATGCATTTGCTGTCACTTACCACTCTGGCCAGCGGCTCTTCGGGCAACTGCCTGCTGGTGTCCGACGGGAGCACCCATCTGCTCATCGACGCAGGTATTTCAGCCCGGCGTATTTCCCGCGCCCTGAAGGAGGTCGGGCTCCTATGCTCCGACCTCGCCGGCATTTTCATTACCCACGAGCATGCCGATCATGTCTCGGGGCTGGCCACCCTCACCAAACAGTTCGCCCTGCCGGTCTATGCCAGCCATGGCGCCGCGCGTCAGCTGTCCTCCCGCGTCTCCGACCGGGAGGTACTGCGCCCCTTCCACCCCGGTGACCCGCTGGAGATCGGCGGCCTTTTGCTCTCCTCCTTCCCCACTCTGCACGACACGCCGGACAGCGTCGGCTACACCGTCACCGACGGGAAACGGAAAGCCGCCGTGGTCACCGACCTGGGCGTGGTCACCGATGCGGTGCGCCGCCATACCGACGGCTGCGACCTGCTGGTGGTGGAGACCAATCACGACCCCGACTGGGTGGCCTCCGGCCCCTATCCCCCTTTTCTGAAGGCGCGGATCCTGGGCGACCGCGGGCACCTCTCCAACGACGCGGGCGCGGCGCTGGCCTGCTCGGCCGTGCGGAACGGGGCGCGCACCCTCCTGCTCGCCCACCTGAGCGCCGAGAACAACACCCCCCGGCGGGCCCTGGACACGGTATGCCTGGCACTCCAGCGCATGGGCGCGCAGCCCGGCGGGGACGTGACGGTGGCGGTGGCTCCCCGGTCCGAGCGCGGCCTGTGCTATGAGGTCTAGCCTGTGGTCAACATTCTTATTTTATGCGTGGGCAAGCTGAAAGAGAAGTTTTATCTCGGCGCGGCGGAGGAATATGCCAAGCGGCTCTCCGCCTTCTGCAGGCTCACCGTCACCGAGCTGCCCGAACAGCCCCTGGGCGCGAACCCTTCGGCGGCGCAGATCGAGGGCGCGCTGGCGAAAGAGGCCGCGGACATCCTGGCCAGGCTCCCCAGAGGCGCGGCGGTAACCGCCCTGTGCGTGGAGGGCGAGCTCCTCTCCAGTGAGGCGCTGTCGGAAAAGCTCTCCCGCTGGACGGTGGGCGGCGCCTCCACCCTCGTCTTCGTCATCGGCGGATCGTTCGGGCTCCACCCCTCGGTCAAGGAGCGCGCCGGGCTGCGCCTGTCCATGTCGCGCATGACCTTCCCCCATCACCTGGCGCGGGTGATGCTGCTCGAGCAGGTTTACCGGGCCTTCAAGATCAACGAGGGCTCCCGCTATCACAAGTGAAGGAGGGCTTTCCCATGAGCTGGTGCGAACGATGTCAGCAGGAATTTGACGGCAAGCACTGTCCTGTCTGCGGCAACCTGATGCTGCAGGAGATCCATCCGGAGGAGCTGCCTGCCGCCGAGCCGGTGTGGCACATCGGACCGGAGAAAACCGGCGGTGTGCCGTGGCCGACCGACGAGGCCGGAGAGCCGGAAGAACCCGTCCTGCTTACCGAGATGTCCGACGCGGGCATGGACTGCCAGCTGCTCCTGTCCAGGCTTCAATTTTATACCATCCCCTCCGTCACCCGTTATCCCGGCGCGGGCGGGCTGGGAAAGATCATCCTTGGTTTCTCCGGCTATGGCGTGCAGGTCTTCGTTCCGGCCTCGCGCCTGGAAGAAGCAAGCTGGCTGCTTGATATGTTTTAGGAGGTACTGTTTATGAGCTATCAGGATACTTACCTGGCATGGCTTGCCTCTCCCGCCCTCACCGGCGAGGAGAAGGCCGAGCTGAACGCGATCGCGGCGGACGAAAAGGAGAAGGAGAGCCGCTTCTATGGCCCGCTGGAATTCGGGACCGCCGGACTGCGCGGCATTATGGGCACGGGCCTGAACCGCATGAACCTCCATGTGGTCCGCCACGCCACCCAGGCTTTTGCCGAAATCATTCTCGCCGAGGGACCGGAGGCCGCCGCGCGCGGCGTCGCCGTCTGCTACGACTGCCGCCACCACTCGGAGGAGTTCGCCCGCGAGTCCGCCTGCGTCATGGCCGCGAACGGGATCCCCGCGCGCCTTTTCGAGTCCCTGCGCCCCACCCCCGAGCTGTCCTTCGCCATCCGGGAATACGGCTGCATCGCCGGCATCAACGTGACCGCCAGCCACAATCCCAAGGAATACAACGGCTACAAGGTCTACTGGGAGGACGGTGCGCAGCTGCCCCCGCATCACGCCGCCGCCATCGCCGACCGGATGGAAGCCATCGATGTCTTCACCTCCATCCGCACCATGGACTACACGGACGCCGTGGCCCAGGGGAAGATCACCCTTATGGGTGCGGAAACCGACGAGGCCTTCCTCTCCCACGTCATGGCGCAGGTGAACGACCGCGCTGCGGTGGAACGGGTGGCGGACACCTTCAAAATGGTATATACCCCCTTCCACGGCACGGGCTACAGGCTCATCCCCGAGGCCCTGCGCCGTCTGGGGATGAAGCACGTGCTGTGTGTCGCCGAGCAGATGGTCATCGACGGGGACTTCCCCACGGTGGTCTCGCCCAACCCCGAAAATCCGGAGGGCTTCGCGCTGGCCGTGGCGCTGGCCCGGGAAAACGGCGCCGACTTCATCCTGGGCTCCGACCCCGACGCCGACCGCGTGGGCATCATGGTGCGCGACCGAAAGGGCGAATACGTGACCATCTCGGGCAACCAAACCGGCGTGCTGCTGCTCGACTATCTCATCGGCGCCAAGCGGCGCGCGGGCACCCTGCCTGAAAACGCCGTCGCCCTGAAGACCATCGTCACCACCGAGATGGCCCGCAAGGTGGCCGAGACCAACGGCGTGACCTGCTACGACACCTTCACTGGCTTTAAATTCATGGCGGAGAAGAAAAATGAGCTGGAGTCCACCGGCGCCGGCAAGGTCATCTTCTCCTACGAGGAGTCCTACGGCTACATGGCGGGCGACTATGTGCGCGACAAGGACGCCGTCACCGCCTCCCTCCTGCTCACCGAAATGGCGGCGTGGTACGCCGATCAGGGCCTCACTCTTTACGACGCCCTGCAGGCCCTGTATGAAAAATACGGCTACTACCGCGAGCGCACCCTCAACCTCGTCATGCCCGGACTGGACGGCCTGGCGAAGATGAAGCAGCTCATGAGCGGCCTGCGCACGCAGCCCCCCGCGGAGATCGCCGGCGTGAAGGTGCTGACCCGGAAGGACTACGCCGACGGCACCCAGACCGACGCCGCCACCGGCGCGGTCACCCAAATGGAGCTCTCCGGCTCCAACGTCCTGCGCTACGAGCTGGCCGACGGTACCACCATCCTGGTGCGCCCCTCGGGTACCGAGCCCAAGGTAAAGGTCTACGTCCTGGCCAAGGGCGACAGCGAGTCCGTCTGCAACGAGCGGGTGGCCGCCTGCGCCGCCTGGGCGGAGAGCCTGAAGGACTGAGCTCGGGCGTACCTATCCGGAAACGTATCTCAGCAAGGTGGCCGGGAAACCGGCCGCCTTGCTTTTTTTGCGCCCGTTTTTTTCGTTATAGCGCGGGACAATCCTGCATATATATGCCACGTGACTACGAAATCGAAACGGGAGTGTGGATGGTATGCGGACAGACTGGAATGAAAATCGGGCGACGCTGCGGGGCGTGGTTGCTGCGGAAGCTTCGTTTTCCCATGAAAATCACGGTGAAGCTTACCACGCCTTTCCCCTCTGTGTCGCCCGGCTTTCCGGCGCGGAGGACAAGATCAACGTGATCGTACCGGAACGCCTGCTGAAGCAGTGCCCGGTCACACCGCGCATGAGGGTGGAGGTGACCGGCGAGGTGCGCTCCTTCAACAACCGGAGCGGCGAGGGCAGCCGGCTGATCATCACCCTGTTTGCCCGCGGCATCGCGCCCACCCGCGAGGAATTTTCCAACGAGCTTCTGCTGACCGGGGTGCTGTGCAAGCCGCCCATCGTGCGGCGCACCCCGCTCGGGCGGGATATCTGCGACCTGATGCTGGCGGTGAACCGGAGGTACGGCAGGGCGGATTACCTGCCCTGCATCGTCTGGGGCAGGCTGGCCGTCGCCTGCGGCGAACTGTGCGTGGGGGATGCGGTGCGTCTGGAGGGGCGGCTGCAGAGCCGCGGCTACCGCAAGACGGTGGACGGCGTCACCGAGGACCGCACCGCGTTTGAAATCTCCGTTATGCGCCTGGAGAAACTGTAGCGGCAAAAACGATCCCCCGGAACGCACAGCGTTCCGGGGGATCGTTTTTCGTCTCACTGCTGCGAAAAGCGGGAAAGGAACTGCCGGGTGCGCTCCTGCCTCGGGCTGCCGATCACGTCCTCCGCCCTGCCTTCCTCCACGATCACGCCGCGGTCCATGAAGATGACCTGGTCGGCCACGTCGCGGGCAAAGGCCATCTCATGGGTGACGATGACCATGGTGGTGTTCGCGTCCGCCAGACCGCGGATGATCTTCAGCACCTCGCCGGTCAGCTCGGGGTCGAGGGCGGAGGTGGGCTCGTCGAAGCAGAGGATATCCGGGCTGAGGGCCAGCGCCCGGGCGATGGCCACCCGCTGCTGCTGCCCGCCGGAGAGCTGATGGGGATAGAGGTCGATCTTGTCGGCGAGGCCCACCTGGGTCAGCAGGCCGCGGGCCTTCTGCTCGATCTCGGCAACGATGGCTCTGCGGTTTTCCCGGTAGTCCGGCCGTTCTTTTGCCAGGAGCTCGCCGGGCAGCATGACGTTCTTGAGGGCGGTGTACTGCGGGAAGAGGTTGAAGGACTGGAACACCAGGCCGAAATGGAGCCGCTTTTTGCGGATCTCGCGCTCGCGCTGGGTCGCGGGGTCTGCGGCGTCAAACAGGACCTCGCCCTTTACGCAGATCTGCCCGCCGTCGGGGCGCTCCAGGAGGTTGAGGCAGCGCAGCAGGGTGGTCTTCCCGCTGCCGGAGGAGCCGATGATCGCCAGCACCTGCCCCTGCGCGAGGGAGAAGCTGATGTCCTTGAGCACCTTGGTGCCGCCGAAATTTTTCGCAATGTGTCTTGCTTCCAGAATCATGACGCGCCTCCTCAGGCCTTAAAATAGCCCAGCTTCTTCTCCGAGAAGTGGAGCAGCAGCGTCAGGACGCCGCAGAAGAGCAGGAAGAAGAGGGCGGTGGAAAACAGCGGCCAGATCATGCCCTTGGTGGCAAACTCCTTGGCCATCATGATGATCTCCTTGTTTGCGATGACGTTGGCAAGGGCCGTGTCCTTGATAAGGGTCATGACCTCGTTGCCCATGGGCGGCATGATGCGCTTCACCACCTGAAGCAGGGTGACATGGAAAAAGATCTGGCGCTTTGTCATGCCCAGCACCTGACCGGCCTCGTACTGCCCGTGCGGAACGCCTTCGATCCCGCCCCGGTAGATTTCGGAAAAATAGCAGGCGTAGTTGATGACAAAGGCGATAACGGCCGCGGGGATGCGCGGAAGCAGTCCTCTGATCCCGAACAGGCCGGGGCCGTAAAAAATAACGATCACCTGCAGCATCAGCGGGGTGCCGCGGATACACCAGACAAAGGTCTTCACCAGCCAGCGCAGGGGCGCAAAGCGGCTCATGGCGCCGAAGGCGATGATCAGCCCGAGCGGCAGCGCAAACGCCAGCGTGACGAAAAAGATGGTGCAGTTGATGCCAAAGCTGCTCAGAAGCTTTGAAAAAACAATGGCAATGCTCATAAATAATCCTCTTTATGTACGAACAAAATAACCGGGGCAGGGGAACGGCTCCCCTGCCCCGGTGACGGTTTTACGGTGTCAGCGGACAGGCCGGATCAATCCGCCAGCTTCAGGTTGTACTTGTCCGCCAGAGCGGCCAGGCTGCCATCGGCGACCATCCCGGCCATGATCTCATTGACCTTGGCGCACAGGGTGCTGTCCTTGCGGAAGCCGATGCCGTACTCCTCGCGGGAGAGCTCCACGCCGTTGATCATCTGCAGGTCGGCATAGTCGGTGCCCTCGCCCACCATGCTCTTGGCAAGGGTCCAGTCCAGCACGGCGGCGTCCGAGGTGCCGGCCTTGACCTCCATCAGGGCGTCGGTCTGCTTGGAGACCGCGACATAGTTGGCCTTGGACAGGTTCGGGTCGCTCGCGATGACGGCCTCGCCGGCGGAACCGGCCTCGGCCACGAGGTTGGCGCCCGCCAGGGAGGCGGTGTCGGTGTAGGTATCGGCTTTATCGGAGCGGATAACCACGACCTGCATGTTCACAACATAGGGATCGGAGATGGCGATGTTGTTCTTGAGGTCGTCCGTGATCGTCATGCCGTTCCAGATGCAGTCAATGCTCTTGGCGTCAAGCTCGACCACCTTGGTATCCCAGTTGATCTCCACGAATTTTGGCTTGACACCCAGCTTCGCGCAGACCGCCTCGGCGAACTCGGTATCAAAGCCGGTGAGCTTTCCGTTTTCATCCATATAGTTCATAGGCTCATAGACGGTATATCCGATGACCATCTCGCCCTTATTCAGGACATAGCTCAGGTCGTCCTCGGCGGGCGTCGCGCTGGGAGAGGGGGTGGGAGTCGCGGCAGTCGTGCCGCCGGAGCAGGCGGCCAGCCCAAGAGAAAGGGTCAAAGCAAGCAGAAGCGCCGTCCATTTCTTCCAATTCATGGTTGTATCCTCCGTTCTGTTTCATGAATCGGCCCAGCCGGAGCCGGGCACTTTATTATAGTATCATATCAGCGTACTGATGGGAAGCGAAAATTCAAATATTTCATCACAGGAGAAGCGGGACCGCCCGTGCCGGACGCGGCAGAAAAAGGCGCATTATAACGGGGGAAAGCGGAGCATACTCCGCTTTCCCCCACAGGCAACGCCAGTTTACTTCATGCCGTTTTCGTAGGCCTGGATCATCTTTTTGACCATCTGGCCGCCGATGGAGCCGGCCTGTCTGGCGGTGATGTCGCCGTTGTAACCCTGCTTCAGGTTAACGCCGACTTCGCTGGCGGATTCCATCTTGAATTTGTCAAGCGCTTCACGAGCGCCGGGCACAAGAGCCTGATTGCTGTTGGCCATGGATCGCATCTCCTTTGTCTTTAAGTTTGTTTGGATTGTGAATCCAAGCATAGTTTGACCGGGCAGGAAACGGATATGCGACATCATGACTGCCAATTGTTTGCTTTGCAATGACTTTTTTCCTTCTCAAGCAAAAAATCAAAAACCGCCCGTACAGATATCTCCCGCCGGGATGTGCTTCATTTCATTTGGCCTTTTTATCCCGCAGGTAGATGTGCTTGGTGTTGGGATTGCCGCTCTGGCGGACATCCACCTCAAAGCGGTCCATGCTCTGGATGAGCTTGGTGAGCTTGGAAAAGCCGAAATTGCGCGGATCGAAGTCCGGCTGCTTTTTCAGGAGCAGATTTCCCAGCTCTCCCATAAAGGCGTAGCCGTCCTCGTCGGCGATCACCTCGACCGAGTCGGCGATCAGCTGCTCGATCGCGGGCGGCACGCCGGGTGTGCTTTCCGGCTCGTGGGCGGGTTCGTGCGCGGACTCGGTCTCTGCCTGCGCCGGAGCAGACGCCTTCTTTTTGCTTCCGGCGCGCTCCGGCCTGGGCGCCTCGGCGGCGGGCTCGCTCTCCGCTTTGGCTGTCTTTTTGCTCTTGCTCCCCTCCTGGCGGGCCTTCTCGCCCGCCGCCCGGATGACCTCGATATAGACAAATTTGTCGCAGGCCACGATGAAGGGAGACGGGGTTTTCCGCTCGCCCATCCCGAAGACCTTCATCCCCGCTTCCCGCAGACGGGTGGCGAGGCGGGTAAAATCGCTGTCGCTTGAAACCAGCACAAAGCCGTCGGAGCGGCCCGAATATAAAATATCCATGGCGTCGATGATCATTGCGGAGTCGGTGGAGTTTTTCCCCGTGGTGTAGCTGTACTGCTGGATGGGGGTGATGGCGTTTTCCAGCAGGATGGGTTTCCAGGAAGCCATGTTCGGCGTGGTCCAGTCCCCGTAAATACGCTTAATGGTGGGGGTGCCGTACACGGCGATCTCCGCCATCACATCCCGCATGGCGGAGCGCGAGGCGTTGTCGGCATCGATCAGTACCGCGAGGCGCAGATCGGCGTTGTTCTCAGCCATCAAATTCCTCCTTCTGTATAAAAGCTCGGGACTATCCCTTCAGAATCTCTTCCTCTACCTGCCTGAGCTGATCGGGCGTGTTGACCCCCAGCATCTCGACCGGGGTGCAGGTATCGCACACCCCCACCTTGCCGCCGTCCGCCAGCAGCAGGGCGGGCACGTCGGTAAGGTAATATTCGCCCTGGGCGTTGTCCTGCCGGAGCCGGCCCAGCGCGCTCAGCAGCGCCCCGGCCTCAAAAACATAGACACCCGCGTTGAGCTCCCGGACCGCCTTTTCCTCCGGCGTGCAGTCCTTGTCCTCCACGATGCGGGCAAAGCGCCCCGCGCTGTCGCGGATGACCCGCCCATAAGGGAGGGCCTGCTCCGAAACGCCGGAGAGGAGGGTGCACACGTTGCCCTCCCTCACGTGCGTTTCCACCAGCGATTCATAGGTGGATTTTTTCATGAGTGGCATGTCCCCGCAGCACACCAGCACGCCGCCGTCAAAGCCCTGCAGCGCGGGGGCGGCGGATAAAACGGCGTGGCCCGTGCCCAGCTGCTCGGTCTGTTCCACAGACAGGTAATCCGGAAGCGCGGCAGTGACCGCCTCCTTCCGGTAGCCGACCACCAGAACGACGTCCTCCCGCGGGAGAAAGGACAGGGCGTCCAGTACATACTTTATCAGCGGGCATCCCGCCGCGGAGCGCATCACCTTGGGCAGCGTGACGCCCTCTGTCTGAAGCCTTGTGCCCTTTCCGGCCGCCAAAACCACCGCTTTGATCTTCATGGGTTCGTTTTCCCCTTTACACACGTTTTCTATCCTGAACTTTTCCCCATTATAACACATGGAAAATTTTTTGAAAACCGAAACCTCGGGAAAAAACGGGGGCGGGCCGTTCGGCCCGCCCCCGGATCGTTCTGTTACTGAGCATCCTCGATGAGGCCGTAACCACCGTCATAACGGCGGTAGACCACCGAGAACGCGCCGGCGGCGTCCTCGTTGCGGAACGCGAAGAAGGTGTGATCCAGCAGGTTCATCTGGAGGATCGCCTCGTCCACCGTCATGGGGCGGAAGAAGAAGCGCTTGGTGCGCATAATCTGGAACTCGCCTTCCTCGGGCTCCTCTGTGGCAAACCCTTCGGCCGCCTCCAGCGTACGCTCAAAGGCATCCTTGCGCAGGCGCTTTTCCAGCCTCGCCTTATTCTTGCGCAGCTGGCGCTCGATGGAGGCCACCACGGTGTCGATGGTGACGAACATGTCAAAGCTGCTCTCCGATACGCGGATAATGGTGGAACCGGAGCGGAGGGTCGCCTCCACTATGTGGCGGTCCTTTTCCACACTGAAGACAAGAGTCGCCTCCACGTCTCCTTTAAAATAACGGCCTAATTTGCCCACCTTCTTCTCGGCGTATGCATGTACACGGTCAGGCAGATTAACCTTTTTGTCTGTAAATACGAACTTCATTCCTGTCAGCTCCTTCCGCCCTCCGCAGAGGGCCGTCGTCGTTGGGGGATCTCCGGGGCCTTCCCCTTGGCACAATGATACCACGTTCGCCTGTAAAAGTCACTGTTTTTTGTAAATTTCCGCAATACCACCGCCTGTGCAGCAAAAACGCGCGCCCTCCGGCCCAAAAAAATCCAGGGGGCAAACAATGCCCCCTGGATACTTTGTTATTTGCGGCCGCCACGGCGGGAGTTTTTCTTTTCCGCCATGCGCAGGTCGGACAGCTTGCTGTCCGACATCTGCATAAACTGCTTGAGCCGGTCTTCAAAATCGGCAGGCTCCCTGGGCTGTGCCGGACGCGGCATAAAGCCGCCCGGCCGACCGCCACCAGGCCGGCCCCCAACAGGCCGCCCACCGCCCCCGGCAGGCCGACCGCCACCGCCTACAGGCCGGCCTCCGCCCCCGGCGGGGCGCCGGTCGCCCGCGCCCATCGGCGGGCGGGGAGGCGGATCCATAGCTTTTTTAATGGAGAGATTGATGCGGCCCGCGTCATCAATACCGATGACCTTGACCTTGACCTCCTGTCCCTCCGTGAGGTGATCCTTAATATCGTTCACGTAGGAATAAGCGATCTCCGAAATATGTACCAGCCCCGATCTTCCACCGGGCAGTGCCACAAAGGCCCCAAATTTTGTAATGCCTGTGACCTTTCCATCCTGAATTGAACCTACACCAAACTCCATTGAATTGATAAATCCTCCCTATTCATTACGCCGGAGCCGAACTCTGAAGCTTCAGTTTGTAAACACAAAGACCTTTTCCCCCGGCTCCACCAGACCCAGCTTGTTGCGGGCCACATCGGCAATGCGGTCAGGATCGTCGCTGTTTTCCACGGCGTCGGCCAGTTCGGAATTCCGCTGGCTCTGCGTGGCAACCTGCTGCGTCAGCGCGTCCCGTTGGGCGCGGGCTTCCGTGATCTGCCCATGCAGATTCAGAAGCGTGGTGGCCAGGTAAATAAGCAGCGCCAGCACAACAACCTTCGTCAGTATCCCGGCCTTTTTAACTCCCGCCATTCCTATCGCTCCCTTCTCCGTCCGCCTTTCGTCGGGCCGCAGCTTCCTCTTCTCCGGATATCTGTTTTATTTTATACCTTTTACGGTAAGAAGAAAAGCTATTTTTTATTTTTTCCTTAAATTTTTTCAACACTGCCGCGGTGCGGACAAAAGGCAGCGTGATCCCGCGCCACAAAACGCGCACGGCGCGCACGATAAGCCCGGTGAGCCTGCGCACCCACGGGCTGAAAACGCGAAAATAGAGGACCGCGCCGCCGAACAGAGCGGCCGCCATAAAAATACGCACCTCCCCGCCGCCCGCGGTCACGGCATACACAAAGAGGGCGGCGGTGACGGCGACCCAGAACAGCGCGTCCAGCACCCCGCCCAGCAGACGGATGGGAAGGCAGGCGCGCGGGATACGGAGCAGGTCGTACGCCAGCCCCACCGCCATCCCGAGCAAAAGCGCGCCGCCGAACACCCCGGCCTGGCCGGCAACGGAAATTTCCACCGACGGTCAGGCCCCTTTCAGCGGAACAGACGGGCCAGCAGTCCGCCCTTCTCCCGTCCCTCATCCTCGTAGGAGATGGACTCGATATTGCCTTCCACCTTCAGCTCTCCCCCGTCCAGGCTCAGCTTTTCGATATGGAGCCCTTCCCCGCGCACCACCAGCGTCCCCTTTCCGGTATACATGACGATGGCGCTCTCATCAAAGCTCTCCACTTCCTCCACACCGGAGACCGAAAGGACGCTCCGGTCCTCCAGGATCACATGGTGCGGGGTCTGGGGGCGAAAGCTTTTGTCCTCGTATCCCATTGCATATCCCTGCCTTTCCAGATGGTTTGTACATATATATGCAGGGCATGGATGGGAATTACAGAATATCCGAAAAACCGAAGGACCCGGCCCGCGCAAAAGCGCAGACCGGGTCCTTCCGGGCAAGAGCGGGAAACTTAGTCTTCGTTGTTCTGGAGGGCGGCGTAACCTTCCTCGCCGGTCCTCACGCGCACCACGTTCTCCACGTCGTACACGAAGATCTTACCGTCGCCGATGTGGCCGGTATAAAGGGCCTTCCTGGCGGTCTCGATGACAGAGCGGACGGGGACCTTGCTCACCACGACATCCACCTGGATCTTGGGCAGGAGGATCATATCGACGGCGACGCCGCGGTAGTATTCGGGGCTGCCCTTCTGGGTACCGCAGCCCAGGACCTGGGTAACGGTGATGCCGGTGATGCCGATTTCGTTGAGGGCTTCC
>CAZVHV010000025.1:0-12863 GCA_964627025.1 uncultured Oscillospiraceae bacterium
TACGCCTCGGTCTGGGACGACGTGACCGGGCCGGACGGTACGGCGACCAACGCCGCCGCGTACATCCTCTCCGACGCGCAGGCCCGCACGCAGACCGTACAGGCCATTGCGGCGGCCGCGGGGGACTACGCCGGGATCACGGTGGATTTCGAGGGGATGCGGGCCGACCTGCGGCAGGACTTCACCGCCTTCATGACCGAGCTGCGGCAGGCCCTGCCGGCGGACAAGACGCTCTATGTCTGCGTGATGCCGGACGACTGGTACGACGGGTATGACTACAGGGCGCTGGGGGACCTCTGCGACAGGGTGATCCTGATGGCGCACGACTACCGGTGGCAGTCCATCCCCGCGAGCTATGTGGGCACGACCAACACGAACTGCCCCGTCACCCCCTTTCCGGAGATCTACCGCGCCCTGCACGACGTGACCGACAGCCGGACCGGAGTGCGGGACCCCTCCAAGGTGGCGCTGGCCATCTCCTTCACCAGCACCGGCTTTGCGGTGGACAGCGCGGGAAGGCTGCTGTCCCGGACCTTCTACAGCCCGGCGCCCGCCACCATCATCACCCGCCTGCGGCAGGCGGACACCCTGCTCGGCTACTCCGCCGAGTACCGCAACCCGTATGCGTATTACACGACCGAAGACGGGGGACGCTACCGGCTGTGGTACGAGGACGCCCGCAGCGTGCAGGACAAGCTCGCGCTGGCGCGGATGTTCGGCGTGACCGGCGTCTCCCTGTGGCGGGTGGGCATCATACCCGACTACGGCGACCCCGGCCTGTACTACGACGTCTGGGACAGCGTCCTCGCCGGGCGCTGAGGCCCGCGTCGGCCCGCGCGCAAAGCTTTTTTGTGGAATATGCCCGGTTGAAGCCGGAAAGGTTTTCCGATAAAATAAAGGAAATATACAAACAATATGGAAGAAACGGAGCGGCAGATATGAAGCTTTTGGAGGAGCGCATCCGGAAGGACGGAAAAGTCAGGGGCAGCGATGTGCTGAAGGTGGACAGCTTTCTGAACCACCAGATGGATGTGGCCCTCTTCGGGGAGATGGCCAAGGAATTCAAGCGCCTGTTCGGCGACTGCGGGGTGACCAAGATCCTGACCATCGAGGCCTCGGGGATCGGGATCGCGTGCATCACGGCGCAGCTCTTCGGCGTTTCTGTGATCTTCGCCAAGAAAAACAAAACCAAGAACATCGCCGGGGATGTGTATACCTCTCAGGTAGAATCCTTTACGCACGGCCGGGTCTATGATATAATCGTTTCCAAGGAATTCCTGCGGTCCGGGGACCGCGTGCTGATCATTGACGATTTCCTCGCGAACGGCAGCGCCCTGATGGGCCTCGTCAAGCTGGTGAAGGACGCCGGCGCGACGGTGGTCGGCGCGGGCATCGCGGTGGAAAAGGCGTTCCAGCCGGGCGGCGAACTGGTGCGCGGGCGCGGCGTGCGGGTGGAGTCGCTGGCGCGGGTCAAATCCATGAGCGAGGAGACCGGCGTGATCTTTTGCTGAGCCGTTGCCAATCGCCGGAGGCGCGATTGTCGACCATATATTTTTAGGAGGAATGATCATGAAGAGGCGTATTCTTGCACTGCTGCTGGCCGGCGTGATGGCCTTTGCGCTGACCGCCTGCTCCGGCGGCGGCACCGCCGCTACCCCGACCCCCACTCCCTCTGGTTCCGGCGTCACCCTGGAAAACATCAAGGTTGGCTTTGTCCATATCTCCGATCCCTCGGACAAGGGCTACACCTACAACCACGACCTGGGCACCCAGCATATGAAGGAAGCGCTGGGCCTGCGCGACGACCAGGTCATCAGCAAGTACAATGTGCCCGAGTCGGCCGAGTGCGAGACCGCCATCCGCGAGCTGGCCGAGCAGGGCTGCAACATCATCTTCTGCACCAGCTTCGGCTTTGAGGACTATATGCTGGCCGTGGCCAAGGATTATCCCAACATCCAGTTCTGCCACGCCACGGGCAATCAGGCCGCCACCTCCGGGCTGAGCAACGTCCACAACTATTTCGGCAAAATCTATGAGGCCCGCTATCTCTCCGGCATCGCCGCCGGCATGCGCACCAAGACCAACCAGCTGGGCTATGTCGCCGCCATGCCCTTCGCCGAGTGCATCAGCGGCTATACCGCCTTCTATCTCGGCGCCAAGAGCGTCAATCCTGACGTGACCATGAAGGTCATCTACACCAACAGCTGGAACAATCCCACCGCAGAAGCCGCCGCCGCCAAGGCCCTCATCGACGCGGGCTGCGACGTGATCGGCCAGCACGCCGACTCCACCGCCACCCAGACCACCTGCGAGGCCAACGGCGTCTGGGGCGTGGGCTATAACTCCGATATGATCGACGCCGCGCCCAACGCTGTGCTGACCTCGGCCGTCTGGGACTGGAGCATTTATCTGAAGTATGCCGTCAACTGCGTGGTCAGCGGCCAGCCCATCGCCACCGACTGGAGCGGCGGCATTGCCGAAGGGGTCTGCGACATCTCCACCCTCAACCCCAAGACCGTTGTGCCCGGCACCGCGGAAGCCATTGAGGCCGCCCGCCAGAAGATCATCTCCGGCGAGCTCTACGTCTTCACCGGGCCGCTCCACGGCGTGAACAGCGACGGCGAGGAGATCAACCTGGCCGCCGGCGAGAAGTTCGTCGAGCCCGCCAGCGCGCCCTCCTGGGACTATATCATCGACGGCATCACCGTCGTGGGCTGAACCGAATAAACAGCTTGCACTCCACAGGCGGAGCCGCTTCGGCGGCTCCGCCTTCCTGTTGGAATTGACAATCCCTGGCGTATCATGGATAATTGAAAGAAAGCAAGCGCGGAAGGAGGCGGCTGCATGGAGCCTGCCAATGCCATTGAATTGAAGGAGATCACCAAGCGCTTCGGCGACGTGGTGGCCAATGACAAGATCAGCCTGGAGGTGCGCCGGGGAGAGGTGCTCTCCCTGCTGGGGGAGAACGGCAGCGGAAAGACCACCTTGATGAACATGCTGTCCGGCATCTACTTTCCGGACGGCGGGCAGATCTTCGTCAACGGAGAGGCGGTCGCCATCCGGTCTCCGCGGGACGCGTTCGCGCTGGGGATCGGGATGATCCACCAGCATTTCAAGCTGGTGGACGTACTTACCGCCGCCGAAAACATCGTGCTGGGCCTGCCCGGCGGGGCGCGCCTGGACCGGAAGGCCATCGCCGCGCAGATCGCCGAGATCGGGGCCAGGTACGGCTTCGAGATCGACCCCAACCGTAAGATCTACGACATGTCGGTCAGCGAAAAGCAGACGGTTGAGATCCTGAAAGTGCTCTACCGCGGCGCCGACATCCTCATCCTGGACGAGCCGACCGCCGTCCTCACCCCGCAGGAGACCGAAAAGCTCTTTGCCGTGCTGCGGAACATGCGGGCCGACGGCAAGGCCATCGTGATCATCACCCACAAGCTCCATGAGGTCCTGGCCATCTCCGACCGGGTGACGGTGCTCCGCAGGGGCGCCTGCATCGGCACGGTGAAGACGGCGGAGACCGACCGGCAGAAGCTCACCGAGATGATGGTCGGCCACGCGGTCAGCCTGAACATCGACCGCCCGGAGCCGAAGGACCGGCAGGAGCGGCTGGATATCCGGGGCCTGACCTGCCGGAACGGTGAGGGCCTGAACATGCTGGACGGGGTCTCCCTCCACGCGTTCGGCGGGGAGATCCTGGGGGTCGCCGGCATCGCCGGCAGCGGCCAGAAGGAGCTGTGCGAGGCGATCGCCGGGCTCTGCCCCGTGGCGGAGGGGCAGATCCTCTACCGGGCGTCGCCGGAAAGCGAGCCGGAGGACCTGGTGGGGAAAACGCCCCGGGCCATCCGGCACATGGGCGTCTCTCTCGCCTTTGTCCCCGAGGACCGTCTGGGGATGGGCCTCGTGGCGGGGATGGACATGGTGGACAACATGATGCTCAAAACCTACCACAGGGGCAGAGGGCTCTTTGCCGACCGCAGGCCCCCGCGCCGGCTGGCGCAGGAGATCATCGAGCGGCTGGAGGTGGTCACCCCGGGGGTCTCCACGCCGGTGCGCCGCCTTTCCGGCGGCAATGTCCAGAAGGTGCTGGTGGGCCGTGAGATCGCCTCCTCGCCCACCGTGCTCCTCGCGGCCTATCCCGTCCGCGGGCTGGACATCCACTCGTCCTATACCATCTACCGCCTGCTCAACGAGCAGAAGGAGCGGGGCGTGGCCGTGATCCTGATCGGCGAGGACCTGGACGTGCTGCTCGAGCTGTGCGACCGCGTTCTGGTGCTCTGCGGCGGCCGGGTGAGCGGCGTCGTCGACGCGCGCACCGCGACCAAGGAAGAAATCGGCCTCATGATGACCCATGTGGCGGACGAGGAGGGGAAAGCATGAGCGACCGGAGGAAAACCGCGGTGTGCGACAGGGAGCCTCTCTTCCGCATTGCCAAGCGAGCCGAAATTTCGCGGCGCAGCGCGTGGCTGATCCGCGCCGGAGCCGTGCTCTGCGCCCTGCTGACCGGGGCGGCGCTCATCTTGGCGCTGGGGCATGACCCGTTCGCCGTTTACCGGGACATGGTGGCGGGCGCGCTGGCCACCAGGACGGCCAGGGCGGAGACCGTCAAGATCGCCCTCCCCCTGCTGGGCGCCGCCGTCGCCATCGCGCCCGCCTTCCGGATGAAATTCTGGAACATCGGCGCCGAGGGGCAGATCATGGCGGGCGCCATCGCCGCGTCCTATTTTGCGCTCTACCAGTCCCAGAACCTGTCCCGCCCCGTGCTGATGCTGTGCATGTTTCTGGCTGGCGCCGCCGCCGGCGGGATCTGGGGCCTCATTCCCGCCGTGTTCAAGGCGCGCTGGGGCACCAACGAGACCCTGTTCACCCTGATGTTCAACTATATCATCCTGGGTGTGGAAAAGTATCTGCAGAACGGCCCGTGGCGCAAGGCGGGCTCGGGCTTCCCCAAGATCGCCATGTTTCCCGCGGACGCCAAGCTCCCCAAGCTGCTCGGGGTACAGATCGGATGGGTCCTGATACTGGCCCTCGTGGCGCTTATGTTCGTCTATCTGAAATATTCCAAGCATGGCTATGAGATCGCGGTGGTGGGCGAGAGCGTGCGCACCGCCCAGTACGCCGGCATGAACGTCTCCAGGATCATCGTCCGCACCATGTTCCTCTCGGGCGCGATCTCCGGGCTGGTCGGCTTCCTGCAGGTGGCGGGCTCGGACTATACCCTGACCGAGGCCACCTCGGGCGGCGTGGGGTTCACCGCCATCACCGTGGCGTGGCTGGCCGGGCTCAACCCCATCGTCATGGTCTTCATCGCCGGCGCCCTCGCCGTGCTGGAAAAGGGCTCCAACACCATCCAGACGAACTTCAAGATCCCCGCCTCGGCGGCCGAGGTGCTCACCGGGACCATCCTGTTCTTCATGCTCGGCTGTGAATTCTTTATCAACTACCGCCTGGTCGTCCGGGGGAGAAAGGAGCGGCGTCATGGATAATCTCACCAGCCTCTTTGTGGCCGCCGTGCTGGCCGGCACCCCCCTGCTCTTCGGCACGCTGGGCGAGATCCTGACCGAGAAATCGGGCAATCTGAACCTGGGCGTGGAAGGCATGATGTTCATGGGCGGCGTGGGCGGCCTCGCGGGCGCGATGTGGTACGAAAAGGCCGCGGCAGCCCCGAACGGCGCTTTGGCTGTGCTCATCGCCGCGCTGTGCGCCTTCCTGTGCGCCGCCTTCGGGGCGTTTCTCTACAGCGTCCTCACCATTACCCTGCGGGCCAACCAGAACGTCACCGGCCTGGCCCTCACCATTTTCGGCACCGGCTTCGCGAACTTTTTCGGGGAAGTGATGGCCAGCGGCTCCCCCGGCGGGTATGCCGCCGTGGGCAAGACGGTGAAGGCGGCCTTTGCCGGCGTTTCGGTGCCCGGCCTGTCCGAACTGCCCTATGTGGGCAGGGCCCTGTTTTCCTACAACGGCATCGTCTATCTGGGGATCGCGCTGGCCTTCCTGCTGGCGTGGTTCCTGGGGCGCAGCCGCATCGGCCTGAACCTCCGGGCGGTGGGCGAGAGCCCCGCCACGGCGGACGCCGCCGGGATCGACGTCGGCCGCTACAAATACCTCGCGACCTGCATCGGCGGCGGGATCTGCGGCATCGGCGGCATGTTCATCGTCATGGCCCCCAGCGGCTGCGGCGGCATCTGGGTGCACGACTGCATCAACGGCAAGGGCTGGATCGCCGTCGCGCTGGTCATCTTCGCCACCTGGAGCCCGGGCCGGGCGCTGCTGGGCTCGCTGGTGTTCGGCTGCCTGTCGGTCATGCGGCTGTATGTGCCGCTTGGCATCCCCATGCAGATCTACGATATCTTTCCCTACATCGCCACCGTGGTGGTGCTCGTCGGCGTGAGCCTGAAGCGGCGCAGGGAAAATCAGCCGCCGGCCAGCCTTGGTCTGGCCTACTTCCGCGAGGAGCGGTAGGAGAGATTTCGCGCGCGGCCCGCCGCCGCGCAAAAAAGGGGGAGCCCCGGCGCGTCTGCGCCGGGGCTCCCCCTTTTTTTCCATCAGCATGCGAAAAGCCGGATGTTTGCTCCTAACATCCGGCCGCTCGCGAGAAGGAAAGAGGATACAATGAAATGAAAAGAAACTGTCTCTTGCAGATAGTATGATATCGTACAGTTGTTAAGAAAAACAATGCAGGATGTTACGAGAACGTTAATTTTTTTGGGTTATTGTGTAAAGCTGCGGCAAATTGCCGCAAAAAGGGTGAAGCGGCTCAGGGCTTTTTCCGCACGCGGTGGAAAAATTCCCGGAGCAGGGCGCCGCATTCGTCCTCCAGGATCCCGCCCACCAGCCTGGGCTTGTGGTTGAAGCGCTCCTCGAACAGGTTGAGCACCGAGCCGCAGGCGCCGGCCTTGTCGTCCCGGGCGCCGAAGTAGACCTCGGGGATGCGGGCGTTGATGATGGCGCCGGCGCACATGGGGCACGGCTCCAGGGTAACGTAGAGCTTGGCTTTGTGGAGCCGCCAGCCGCCGACCGCGGCGCAGGCCTCCCGGATGGCGCAGATCTCGGCGTGCGCCAGCGCGTCCGCGTCCTCCTCCCGGCGGTTGCGGCCCCGGCCCACGACCGCGCCGTCCCAGACGATCACGCAGCCCACCGGGACCTCCCCGGCGGCCGCGGCCTCCTCCGCCAGCGCCAGCGCCTCGCGCATATAGTCTTCGTGCGTCATAACGTTCACCTCACGCAATGGTTTGGACCTCTATCATACCGTTTTTTCGAAAAAGACGCAAGAGCGGAGGTATGGCGGATGTCTCAATCATATGGTATAATAATCTTTTACGACATTGGAAAAGGGTGATTGTTTGATTTCGGTTTTTCTCATTGCGGTGAGTCTGGCGCTGGACGCCTTTGCCGTGTCGGTCTCCAGCGGCATTTCGGTCAAGGGCTTTTCGTGGCGGCAGGCGGTGGAAATGGGCTGCTGGTTCGGCGGCTTCCAGTTCGGCATGCCGCTGATCGGCTGGTTCCTGGGCAGCAGCATCAGCGACTATATCGGGAATTTTGACGGCATCATCGCCTTCGTGCTGCTTGCCCTGATCGGCGGGAGAATGATCCGGGAGGCCATGCTGGGAGAGGAGGGCGGCCCGGCGCTGACCGAGCTCACCGTCGGACGCCTCACCATGCTGGCCGTGGCCACCAGCATCGACGCGCTAGCTGTGGGCGTGCCTATGGCCTTCATGGACGTGAATATCCTGCTGTCGGCCGTTGTGATCGGTGTCGTGGCCTTCCTCCTGTCCGTTTTGGGCGGGCTGCTGGGCAAACGGCTGGGCACGCTGTTCCAGCGGCAGGCGACCATCGCGGGCGGCCTGGTGCTCATGGCCATCGGCTTCAAAATGCTGGTGGAGCACTGGATCTAAGAAAAAGGCGCCGGGCTCAGGGCCGGCGCCTTTCTGTTTTGGGACGGAAAAGGCTGAGCAGCGGCACGCCCTGCGCCTGCAGGGCAAAGGCATAAAGCGCGCCGCCGAAGAAGAGGCAGGCCGCCGCGCCGAGAACGGGGGAAAGGCCGGCGTCGGAGAGGATGCGGAACAGCAGCCTGACCGACAGGCCGGTGAGCAGGGCGCTCAGCGCGGGCGCGGCGAACCAGGAAAAAAGCTGGAGGCGCAGGCCGGTGGCTTTCTGCACGGACAACCAGTCCAGCAGCGCGCCCAGGGCCTCGCTCGTGACGAACCCCGCCACATAGCCGCGGAGCCCCACCCCCGGCAGGCCGACGGCAAAAAAGGTGAACCCCAGCTGCACCGCGCCGCACAGCAGCGCGTGGTGCGCCGCCGTTTTGGACAGGCCCACGCCGTTGAGGGAGGTCGCGAGCACCGCCTGATAGCAGGAGAGCAGCACGCCGGCCGAAAGGGGCGCGAGGAAGCCGCCCACCGCGGGCTCATGGAAGAGGAAGACCCCGATGGGCGCGCCCAGCACGATGAGCAGCGCCATGGCCGGCAGCATGATGGCCGAGGTGGCGAGCAGCGCGGTGTGGATGCGCCGCCGGATCTCCGCGCCGCGCTTCAGGGCGGCGCTTTCCGCCAGCTTGGGCGCGAGCACCAGACTCAGCGCCCCGATGAAAGCGGAGGGGAGAAAGAGCAGGGGCATCGTCATGCCGAACAGCACGCCGAAGGCGGACATGGCGGCCGAGATCTCCATCCCGCCCGCCACCAGCCGCTGGGGGATGAGCGCCGAGTTGGCCGAAGCCATCAGGTTCCCCAGCAGGGAGGTCGCGCCGATGGGCACGGCGATGGCGCAGATGCGGCGGTTTAAGACCGCGGAAGGTTCTCCGGGGCCGAGCAGCGCGCGCGGGGAGCCCATGTGCCGCCGGCAGAGCAGCAGCAGCGTGGCGGCGGAGAAGATCTCGCACAGCACCATGCCCGTGACGATGAGTCCCAGGGTGCGTTCCGGGTTCTGCGGCAGAAACAGGAGCAGGAGCGAGAGCACCGCCCCCGCGCGGATCAGCTGCTCCGCCAGCTCCACGGCGGCGGGCGGGCGGACGTTGCCGATGCCATAGAAGTAATGCTTGTGCAGATTTTCGATGCCTGTAAAGAAAATGCAGGGAAGCAGGAGGAGCAGCCCGAGCCTGGTGCGGGCGTCCCCCAGGAGGGAGACCGAGACGGCGTCGGAGAAGAGGGCCATCAGGACCGCCGGCGGCACGAAGAGCAGGAAAAAGGCGGACCGGCAGCGGCGGAGGAGCTGCGCCACCGCCCTGTGGTTGCCCAGCGCGTGGTAGCGGGCGGACAGGTTGGAGACCGCCACCGTCAGGCCGACGGCGGTGAGGGACATGAGGACGAAATACACCGGCATGACGAGCTGATACAGCCCCAGCACCTGCGCGCCCACCAGACGGGACAGGAGAATCCGGTAGACGAACGCCAGCAGCTGGGAAACGATACTGGTAACGGTGAGGATCAGTGTGCTCCGGTGCATGGTTGCGGAGACCGAATCCAAGCGGCATGCCCCCTTTCCTCTCTGAGTGTATGAGAAAAGGGGGAAAGAGATGTTTGACAATGGTATGGAAATTGTGTATGGTAGTACGGCCGAAAGGGAGGGGTTTTTGTGATCGCCACCATTATCAACTGCGTCCTGGTGCTGATCGGGAGCGCGGTGGGGATTCTGTTCCGGAACCGCATCAGCCGCCGGCTCACCGCCACCGTCACCTCGGCGCTGGGGCTCTGTGTGCTGGGGATCGGCATCGCCTCCGCCATCCGGACGCAGAACGCCCTGTGCCTCATCGTCTGCATGGTGGCGGGGACCCTGCTGGGCGAGGCCGTGGATCTGGAGGGACGGCTGGACGGCGCGGGCGAGTTCCTGCGCGCCAGGCTGGTCCGGACGGGAGAAAACAGCCGCTTCAGCGACGGCTTCGTCACGGCCTCGGTCCTCTACTGCGTGGGCTCCATGGCCATCATGGGGGCGCTCGAGGCGGGGCTCAACCGGAACTACTCCATCCTCATCTCCAAGGGCCTGATCGACGGCATCACCTCGGTCGGCCTTGCCGCGGCCATGGGGGCGGGCGTCGCCTTTTCCGTCCTGCCCATGCTGATCTATCAGGGCGGGCTCACCCTGCTGGCCCATGTGGCGGCCCCTCTGCTGGGGACGGCGGCGGTGATCGAAATGAGCGCCGCGGGCGGCACCGTCATCGCGGGCATGGCCATCAATATGCTGGGCCTCGGCAGGGAAAGGCTCCGGGTGGGGAACATGCTGCCGGCCATCTTTCTGCCCCTGCTGTATCTCCCGCTGGCGGACTGGCTTGGCCGGGTCTTTTGACCGGCGGCGTGCCAAACGGGGGAATCTATAAATACGATTTGTAATACATATGAAATATATCACAAAAAGCGCCCCGGCGGCGGCCGGGACGCTGATTTTCCAAAGCGGAAGGCGGCTTGCGGCCGGAGCGCGTGTGCGCGGACAGAGGTCACTCCGCGGCGGCGCCGTCCTGCAGATCGGCGATGGTGAGGGCCATCAGCGCCTCCTTGTCGGGGTGCGCGAGGGCCGCCACGCGGTTGGCCTGACGGGCGACCGCCGTTTCAAAAAGGTTGCGCACATCCCGGGCGTTGCCGAAATTTTCGTCCCGGTTGTCATAGAGCGACTGGAGCTCCCGGGCGGCGTACTGCCCGGCCTCCTCGGTCAGCGCATAGCCGTTCCGCCTGCACATGGACGCGAAGATGGACATGAGCTGTTCGCCGTTATAGTCCTCGAAATAAAAGTATTTGTTGAAGCGGCTCTCCAGCCCCGGGTTGGAGGAGATGAATTTGCCCATGAGCGCGGTATACCCCGCGACGATGACGATGAGGTCCCTGCGGTGGTCCTCCATGCCCTTGAGCAGCACCTCGATGGCTTCGCGCCCGAAGTCGTTGGGGCTGTCCTGGCTGGCCAGGGCATAGGCCTCGTCGATGAACAGAACGCCGCCCAGCGCCTTCTGGATGACCTCGCCGGTTTTGAGCGCGGTCTGGCCCACGAAGCCGGCCACGAGCCCGGAGCGGTCGACCTCGACGAGCTGGCCCTTGGAGAGGACGCCGATGGCGTGGTAGATCTTGGCGAGGAGCCGGGCGACCGTGGTTTTGCCGGTGCCGGGGTTGCCCATAAAGACCAGATGGAGCGACATGGGGGGGACGGGCAGATGGTTCTCCTCCCGGAGTCTGCGCACCTTGACCAGATTGATGAGGCTTTTGACGTCGGCCTTGACCTTCTCCAGCCCGCACAGATCATCCAGCTCGGCCAGCAGCTCCTCCAGAGTGGGCTCCGGCTCGGCAGGCGCGGCGTCCGCCGCGGGCCCGCCCGCGTCTGACGGAGGGGGCGGAACGGGGGCCGTGGGTTTGGTGATGAAATCCTTGACGTCCAGGGGCGTTTTTCCGCCGGGCAGACCGTCCCGGTCGCACAGGGCGGTAAGGCCATCGGCGCATTTGTTGATATAAGCCGCTTCCTTTTCGCTGACCGTCCCGTCCACCGCCGCGAAAAGGAGCAGCATGAGGGTGAAGACATCGATGAAGCGGCGGGCGGTGCCGCCCCCGGACTGCCTGTCGGAAGCGCGCATTTTGGCAAAAAAGGCGGGGGAGACAAAACCGGGATATTCCCCCACCGCGGTGGAAAGTTCCCAGAACAAAATGGAGGGGACGGGGTTGCCTCTGCAGTACAGGGCGTTATAATATTCCACATGGCGCGGCGTGATGACGACGCCCTCCGCGTGCCAGACCCCGACGGCGCATCTGCGCAGAAAGACGTCCGCCTCGCGGCTGAACTGGACCCGGAGGACGGGGTCCTCAAGGTACTGGCGGAAGGCGGACATCGCCTCGTCGTACTGCTTATGCACCTCTGCCGCGCTCAAAAGTCCGTTCATGCCGCGCCATCTCCTTTTCTGCGCCCGAAGGCGGTCCCGCGCGGACAAAACGATCCGGATCCGCACGGCAGAGCTTATTATAGTGGAAAGCCGGATGGGAATCAAGTAAACATAAAGTGATTATTATTTTACATGCAGGCAGTTGACGATTTGAAAGGAAGCATGTAAAATAGAAGGAAATTGTTAAGGACGGAGGAATCCTGCATGCCAACCAAACAGAAATCCGGGAACCGCAACGAACTCATCCGATGCAACAACTGCGGTGAGGAATATTCTGTCACCTATAAAAGATGTCCTTTCTGCGACGAGTCGGCCGCCCGGAACGCCAACGGGCGCAGCGGCAAGCGTTTAAACAACACAAGGGGCGGCGGCTACGGCAGCGGCTGGACCCTTGCGCGCATCGTCACCACCGCGCTGTCCCTCGGCCTGATCGTCGCGGCGATCGGGATCGTGGTCACCGTCGTCAAGCCGCTGATCGACCGCGGGAGCAGCGAACCGGGGACGGTCGTCGTCACCGACTCCCCCGCCGCGGACACCTCGGCGCCGGACCAGACCGACGAGCCGGGCGCCGAGGAGAGCGCCGCCGTACAGACCGCCGAAAGCTTTGCCCTGACCGCCGAAGACATTACCCTCCAAAGCCCCGGCGAGACCTACCGGCTCAAGGCCACCTTCGCCCCCGAGGGCACGACGGGCAACATTACGTGGACCAGCAGCGACCCGACGATCGTCACGGTCGCCGCGGACGGCACAGTCACCGCGCTGGCCAACGGCAGCTCCACCGTGACCGCCGCCATGGACGGCGGATACACCCGGACCTGCATCGTCCGCTGCAGCTGGAGCGGCGGCGCGACGGCCACCCCCGCGGCATCGATCAGCCTCAACCGCACCGACATCACCCTGCGCAGCAAGGGGGAGACCTTTGCCCTCAAGGTGAGCGGCACGGGCAGCACGCCGGTCTGGGCCATCGGCGACACCTCCGTGGCCACCATTTCCGGCTCCGGCACGGTCA
>CAZVHV010000026.1:0-12782 GCA_964627025.1 uncultured Oscillospiraceae bacterium
GCAGCGTGACATGGCTAGCGGAAAACAAACTTGCGAACTTGATTTGACAGTACCCAAGGCTCTACGAAAAGATGTTTGCCGAGCAGGAGAAATACCGAAGCTGGCTTCTTTCGCAGCCACCTGCGGAAATCCTGAACCATGCCTACGAGTATGTAATGCGGGAGGACATTCTGCTGTCCCTGGAGTACAGTGATCTGTCCGATGGACAGGCGAAGGCACTGCTTAAATCTTCTGCTCCGCTGGCGGATGTATTCAAGGACTGGGAGAAGCGGGAAACCGGACACATGGAAAATATCCGGGAAACGATGGAGAGCAGGGGCAACGCTATTCTCCGGCAGGACTTTATCCGTTCCAAACGGGAAGAAAGGTAGGTGAAAAGGATGCCCTATATTGCACCGGAGGTGGTACTGGAAGCCAAAAAGATGGATCTTCTGACCTACCTCCAGAATTATGAGCCGCAGGAGCTGGTGCATTTTGGCGGGAACACCTACTGCACCCGCGAGCATGACAGCCTGAAAATCTCCAACGGCAAGTGGTACTGGTTTTCCCGTGGAATCGGCGGCAGATCGGCTCTGGATTATCTGATCAAGGTAAAAGAGAAAACCTTCCTGGAAGCAGTAGAAATGATCATGGGACGGGCGGTCGATGAACCGCCCGTTTTTGCTGCTCAAAAAAAGAAACAAAAGACACTGCTTCTTCCGGAGGCCAGCCCATCCGCGGATCGGGTGATCCGGTATCTGACCGGGCGTGGGATTGACGGGGAACTGATCGGCTACTGTATTCAGACCGGACTTCTTTACGAGAGCCTCCCCTACCATAACGCCGTCTTTATCGGTTTGGACCAATACGGAAAGTCCCGATATGCTTGCCTCCGGGGAACCTGCTCGGGTTTTAAGGGGGAAGCGACCGGAAGTGACAAGCGGTTTTCGTTCAGTATTCCGGCAAAAGACAAAAGTGATACCCTGCACCTCTTTGAAAGCGCCATTGACCTGCTCTCCTTTGCCACGATCCAAAAGATGGAGGGCGTGGACTGGCAGGCGGATCATCTGCTCTCCCTTGCCGGGGTGTATCGGCCACGAAAAGAACTGCAGGAAAGCTCTTTCCCATTGGCGCTCAGGGAGTATCTGGGAAGTTATCCGGATATCCAAAAGGTCGTTCTCCGTTTGGACAACGATTTTACCGGGCGGCTGGCATCCAAGGCTTTGATGGAGATGCTGTCCGGAAAATATGAAGTCGTATGCAGCCTGCCACCAAGAGGAAAGGATTACAACGATTTCCTCTGTATCCGGAAAGGGATCACAAAAAATCAGAATCCAGAAAGGAGCGAAGAACGATGAAGGAAAAAGAAAGAGAAGCAAATGCAACGGTCACAGTGAACATGGCGCAATTGAAAGAGATGATCGACAATCTTCCGGAAGATACGGTCCTTTCGGTAACGATGGAGGACAGAAAAGATGCCAAGAAAAAAGGAGAATGAAATCAAGGTGGTGAATATCCGTCTCGTCAGGGAGCCGTCCTTTTATGGTGATGAACCGGTTTCCTCTCCGGATGACGCTCTCCGCGTGGTGGCAGGTGAACTCAAGGACTACGACCGGGAGGTCTTTGCCGTTCTGAATCTGAAAACCAACGGCAAACCGATCAATCTGAACATCTGCAGTGTGGGAACGCTGGATGCTTCCCTTGTGAGTCCAAGAGAAGTCTTCAAAAGCTGTATCCTCTCCAATGCGGCGGCATTTATCGCCATTCATAATCATCCATCGGGATCGGCAGAGCCAAGCAAGGAGGACGTGGCTATCACAGAGAGGCTGTCAGATTGTGCAAAGTTGATGGATATTCGGATGCTTGATCACATCATCGTAGCGGGAGAGACCGGTGAACGGTTCAGCTTTAAGAGTAAAGGTCTGCTTCCGAAAACAAAGGCGGCAAAGGCATGGGAGAGATAAGGTCATATGGGTTTGAGATCTGTGCTGCAAGAGGTTGTGAAGCGGAATGCTGATCTATTTTTTCGGCTGGTGGTTAAGATTCAGCCATGCGAGAACCGAGGCTGTCATATACCAGCAAGCATCGCCTTTGGATTGCCACATCCGGCAATCTGCGGCCGCTTGTCAGGGGCTGCCCCTGAAACCCCTGGTAAATGTACCCTGAAACACATGTATTTTCTGAAAGGAGCGAAGCAATGAAGATGGAAATTGAACCCAAAACCCATGTGGATGAGGAGAAGCAGTTAAGACGTCTGCTTGCCTATCAGAAGCAGATCGAGAAGTGTGGGAAAGGAGCGCAGAAGAAATGAACGAGATAAGAATGTTTGCGGACAAGGTCGCTTCCGGGATTATGAAATACTTCCCGGAGGACCGACAGGTGCAGTGCAGGGTCGTGGAGACGACAAAAAACAACAACGTGAACCGCGTCGGGATCACATTCCATGAAGCAGGCGAAAATGTCGGCCCCGTGATCTACATGGAGCCCTACCGGGAGGCCGCGATAGACGGCAGGCCGATGAACGAGATCATGGGGGAGATTGCGGATGTTGTAACCCGTGCCAGGGATAAAACGGGGCTTATCGGCTCCCTGGACTACGGGGATTACGAGAGCGTCAAAAAGTACCTTTCCGTGACGTTGGTCAACGGGAGGGATAACCGGCAGATGCTCTCCCAGATGCCGCATCGTCAGATCGACGACCTTGCGTTGATCCTGGAACTGAAATTCCCGATGGAAGAAGGAACTGGGAGCGTCAAGGTCAGCCAGGAACTGGCGGAGCACTGGGCTGTTGATGCGGACACGTTGTTTTCACAGGCGCAGGCAAACGCCATGGAAGCGGAACCTCCCTGCCTGCAGCGTCTGGAAGAAACGATGTTTGCCCTTGCGCTCGGCAGCGACGCGGCACCAAACCTGCTGGAGCAGGAAAACCCGGCACCGGAGGAAACGCCCCCCCCAGCTCTATGTCCTCTCCAACGTGAGCAAGAACAAAGGGGCCGCCGTCCTATCCTATCCGGGCGTCCTGGAAAAGGCGGGCCGGCTGCTCCCGGAGGGCTTTTATATCCTCCCGTCCTCTGTCCATGAGCTCCTGCTCGTTCCCAAATCCCCGGAAATCAATGCGAGGGAACTCGGAGAGATGGTGCGGGCCGTCAACCGCTCCCAGGTGGCGAAGGAGGACCAGCTTTCAGACCGCGTGTATGAGTATGACAGGGAGGCCGGGATAATCCGGCAGGTGCCGGAATCCGCCAGACAGAAAGAGGAAAGGGAGGCGGCGCGATGAGAAAACGAAATGTCCCTATCCTGTTCCGCTTAAACAAAAAGGAAGCGGAACTGCTGGATAAGAAAGTGAAACGCTGCGGCCTGACCCGTGAGGCGTACCTGCGGCATCTGGTGGCGGGCTTTGCCCCAAAGGAGGCCCCGCCCCCGGACTACTACTCCATGATGCGCGAACTCTACGGGATCGGGCGGAACCTGAATCAGATTGCACAGAAAGCCCACACTCTGGGCGTGATCGACGCGGGGCGGTACGACACCGAAGCGCGCAGGCTGGAGGCGGCGGTCAGGAAGATCACGGATGCGGTCATCCTGCCGGGGCCGCTGGATGTGTGATGGCTGTAACGTCTCTTTGGCGGGTCAATGGCTGGCTCGGCAAGGTGGTGATCTACGTCGAGAACCCGGACAAGACGGATAACCCCGCCTTTTATGAAAAGGCCGGCATGAGCGACGCCCAGGCGCAGGGGCTGTCCGATGTGATCGAGTACGCCGCCAGCCAGGAAAAGACACAGCGCGAGGACGGGATACTGCTTCAGAACTTCGTCTCCGGCGTCAACTGCCTGCCCGCCACCGCCCGCGAGGAAATGATGGCGGTAAAGAAGCGTTTCGGGAAAGAAACCGGCACCGTGGCCTACCACGGCTACCAGAGCTTCGCCCCTGGCGAGGCGACGCCGGAGATCGCCCATGAGATCGCGGTCCGGCTTGCGCAGCAGCTCTGGGGCGGGAAATACCAGGTGCTGGTGGCCACCCACCTGGATAAGGAAAACCACCTGCACAGCCATTTTGTCATCAACACCGTATCCTTTGTGGACGGGCTCAAGTTCCACCGCACGGAAAAGGACTATTACGACATGCGCCGGGCCTCCGATGAATTATGCCGGGAATACGGCCTGTCCGTGATCGAGGAACCGAAGCCGGGGAAATCAAAGCACTACGGCGAGTGGCGGGCCGAACAGGAGCAGCGCCCCACCTGGCGCGGGCTGGTCCGCTCTGACGTGGATGAGGCCATCCGGCAGTCCATGACCGAGCGGCAGTTTTATGACGCCATCAAAAAGAAAGGGTATGAGATCAAGGCGGGCAGGGATATTTCCGTCCGGCCGCCCGGAAAGGAGCGGTTTGTGCGCCTTGCCCGGAACTTCGGGGAGAAATATTCCCCGGAGGGCATCCGGGACCAGATCCTGCGGCAGGACCGCCCGGCCCGCAGGGAGGTGGAAAAGGCCGCCTCCACGCCGAGGCCAAAGGCCACGGGGTTCCGCGCCCTGTATTACCACTACTGTTACCTGTTGGGCGTATTCCTGGAGAAGAAGCCCAAAGGCCAGAACAGGCGGCTCCATTTCCTGCTCCGGAAGGATTTACTGAAAATGGACGCCATATCCGAGGAAGCAAGGCTGCTTGCGCGGCATCAGATTGATACCGCCGGGCAGCTTTCTTCCTATAAGGAAACGCTGGAAGCGCGGATCGAAGCCGTGGCCAATGAGCGGAAAGACCTGTACAAAAAGCAGCGCACCGCCGCTGTCAAAGCAGATGAGAACGCTCTTTCCCAGGCCAGGGCCCGGACCGCCGCGCTCACCGCAGAGCTGAAAAGACTCAGAAAGGAGGTGCGCCTGTGCGATGACATTGCCGTCCGCTCCGGCGTCATGAGCGGGAAGTTGCAGGCAATCGAGGAAGAAGAAAAATCCAGAGGAAAGGAGACAAAACGCGATGAACGGATCAGGAGACGCGGCTGAACAGGTCGTGCGACTCAGCCTGGAGGGTACGGAAGTGGCCCTGAAGCTGACCGGGACCGCGGCGAAGAATATCGCCGCCGCCCTCTATACCATCCTGAAAAACAGGGACAAAACCAAAACAGCCGGGCACCAGCGGCTCACCGCCATGCTGAAATCCGGCAAGGAGTTAAAGGTGTTCTCCGTCGGGGAGGAGCACTTAAAGCAGTTTACCAGGGAGGCCAGACGCTATGGCGTGGTCTACTGTGCTTTAAGGGGCAAGGAACAGGCACCGGACGGCCTGGTGGACATCATGTGCCGGGCGGAGGACGCCTCCAAGATCAACCGGATCGTGGAGCGGTTCAAGATGGCGACGGTGGACGCCGCTTCCATCAAACACGAGGTGGAGCAGTCCCGCAGGGACAAGGCCCCGGCAGTGCCGGAGCAGGAAAGGCCGGAAAAGGACGCCGGGGAGCGCCTGCTGGACGACCTCATGGGCGCGCCGGTAAAAAAGAAGGAACGGGAATCCCCAAACCCCTCCGCGGCGAGGACGGAAAAATCCCCTCCGTCCGCGCCTACCTCCGGGACGCGGCAAAGAACCGCCGAGGGTACTTCTAAAAAGGCGGAGGACCGGCCCTCCGTCCGCGAGGAGTTGCGGGAGATCCGGGCGGGCCGCCAGGAAAAGAAGGAGGAAGCGGTACGGAAAGAACCGGAGCGGTCCCCGAAGGGCAGCAGCCCGAAAGTGACCGAACACAAACAGCCGCAGCGAAAGAAAAAGAGTAAAACGAAAGCGAGGTAAATTCCATGAATAACTTTGATGATCTGTTTGAAAACGGCGGAAACACGGAGTTCCCGGACCAGCCCTTTGACAAGGACGCCTGGGCGGAGAAAAAGCAGGCGGAACGGCAGGAGGTCTACGCCCTTGTGGACGAGACCACAAAGGAGATTAGCACGGACGGGGAACGCTACAAGGTGTTCCTGGATGTAAAAGCCCGCCTGATCCATTACACCGCCACCAATACCCTGCTGGTGCTGGCACAAAAGCCGACGGCGACACAGCTTCGGGACTTTGACGCATGGAAAGGGATGGGAGCGTCTATCCGCAAGGAGGAAACCCATATCAAGATTTTAGAGCCGGGAAACAACTACGAGCGTCAGGATGGGACGATTGCAACCGGTTTTAACGTCAAGCACGTCTTTGACATCTCCCAGACCACGGCAAAGCCGAGGCAGCGCGTGAATCCAGTTTCTGACGAGCGCCAGCTGATCGCTGCCCTGATCCACAAGGCCCCGGTGCAGATCCAGGGCGTGGACGAACTGCCAAACGGCATGGGAGCACTTTATGACCGCGAACAGGACGTGATCTTCGTCCGCCGAGGTATGGAGGCCCACGACATCTTCCGCAGCCTCTCCAAGGAGCTGGCTCATGCGGGACTGGCCTACACGATATCGGACTACAACCGAAAGGATGCGGCATTTGCCGCCTACAGCGTTTCCTACGTGGTTTGCAGACGGTACGGGATCGACGTATCTAACTACGATTTCAGCCGGATGCCGGAGTGGTTCCAGGGGGCGGACCCGAAAGACATCCGCGCGGAGCTTTCCATCATCTGCGATACGGCAAAGGAGATCACCGGACGCATGCACCGGGCGCTGGAAAAGGATAAGGCCCCAAAGAATAAGGAACAGGAGCGATGAGTATGGCAAGAGAAGAAAAACACGTACTGGAGCTGGACCACTACGAGCGCGGCGTGGTCATCAACGCGCTCAACGATTTCCGCAACGACATGATCGGTGAGGACCGCCCCACGGACCTCATCGACGAGGTACTCCTGAAAGCCATTGACGCGCCGGTCAAAAAGGTCAGGAGCCGTGATGAGGCAAGGTAGGCGTGCCGGCCTGGCCCTTTGCCTTTGCGGGGCGCTGCCGGTCATCTGGCTGGGGCTTATGGTGGCCCCGGCCGCCTCCGGCGGCCTCCCCGCCATCCTTGCCCGGTTTACGGAGGCCATGGACAACCCGGCCCATATCGAGCTCTGTGAGGACAGCCTGAAAACTGTCCTCATTTTTTTGCTCATTTACGGGCTGGGGGTCGGCGTCTACCTCTCCTCCCGGCGCAATTGCCGCAGGGGCGAGGAGCACGGCTCGGCCAAGTGGGGCGACGCCAGGGCCGTGAACAAAAAATACCAGGCAAAGGAGCCGGAGAAAAACAAGGTGCTGACCCAGCATGTGCAGATCGGCCTTGACGGGAGACGGCACCGGAGGAACTTAAACACCATGGTCGTGGGCGGAAGCGGCGCGGGCAAGACGAGAGCCTACGCCAAGCCAAATCTCTGCCAGGCAAACACCTCTTTTGTGGTTCTTGACCCCAAGGGCGAGCTGCTCCGTGACACGGGGTATCTGCTGGAACAAAAAGGTTATGAAGTGCGTGTCCTGGATCTTTTGGATATGAGCCGCAGCCACTGCTACAACCCCTTTGTGTACCTGCGGGACGACAACGACGTGCAGCGGCTTGTGACCAACCTGTTCAAGTCCACGACGCCGAAAGGCAGCCAGAGCCAGGACCCGTTCTGGGACACGGCGGCTTCCATGCTGCTTTTGGCGCTGGTGTTCTACCTGCACTATGAAGCCCCTCCCGACGAGCAGAACTTCCCGATGGTCATGGAGATGCTCCGGGCCGGGGACGTGCGGGAGGACGATGATTCCTACCAGTCTCCGTTAGACGAGCTGTTTGAGCGGCTGGAGATGCGGGAGCCAGACCATATCGCGGTGAAGTATTACAAGGACTACCATTCCGGAAGCGCCAAAACGCTGAAATCCATCCAGATCACGCTGGCGGCAAGGCTGGAGAAGTTCAACCTGGAGAGCCTTGCGGGGTTGACCGCCACCGATGAGTTGGACCTGCCCTCTTTGGGCGAGAAAAAGGTGGCGCTCTTTGCGCTGATCCCGGACAACGACACCAGCTTTAACTTCCTGGTGTCGCTTCTTTATACCCAGTTGTTCCAGCAGCTTTTTACCCTGGCCGACCACAAGTATGGCGGGCGGCTGCCGGTACACGTCCACTTCCTTATGGATGAGTTCGCCAACGTCTCTTTGCCGGATGACTTTGACAAGATCCTATCCGTCATGCGTTCCCGCGAGGTATCCGTATCTATCATCCTGCAAAATCTGGCGCAGTTAAAGGCGCTCTTTGAAAAGCAGTGGGAATCCATTGTGGGAAATGCAGACGAGTTTCTCTACCTCGGCGGAAACGAGCAGTCCACGCACAAGTACGTGGCGGAACTGCTGGGCAAGGAGACGATTGACACGAACACCTACGGGAAAAGCACCGGGCGCAGCGGCAACTACTCCACCAACTACCAGATCACCGGGCGGGAGCTTTTGGACGCGGCGGAGGTGCGGATGCTGGATAACAGCAGCGCCATCCTCTTTATCCGCGGGGAAAAGCCCATCCTGGACGGTAAGTATGACATCTTAAAGCACCCCAACGTGGCGCTCACCACGGACGGGAAAGCGAAACCCTAAGCTCTTTATCCGCTTCGCGCTGGCAAAAGGCGTCGTGACCTACGGGCTGGAACTGATGATGGCGCTCTTTAAGATCGTGCAGGGCGTGATCTCCGCCATTATGAACTCGGCGGGCATCGGCGCGGCGCAGAGCACCGTGCTGCCGGATGAGATCGTCTCCGCCGTGGAGGACTGCGGCTTTTTCGAGAGCATCCCCCTGTGGGCGGTGACGCTGATCGGCGGGCTGTTCATCACGGTGCTGTCTTTTATTATGATCATGACCGTCTACGGGCGGTTTTTCAAGCTGTACCTGTACACGGCGATCGCGCCCATCCCGCTTTCCACCTTTGCCGGGGAGCCGACGCAGAACGTCGGCAGGAGTTTTTTGAAATCTTACGCCGCCGTCTGCCTGGAGGGGGCCATCATCGTGCTGGCCTGCATCATCTTCTCCCTGTTCGCTTCCTCCCCGCCCAGCATCAACCCGGACGCGGCGGCGGTCACGATGGTCTGGAGCTATGTGGGCGAGCTGATCTTTAACATGCTGGTATTAGTGGGCTGCGTCAAGATGGCGGACCGGGTGGTCCGCGAGATGATGGGCCTGTAAAGGAGGTGCCACAGTGGAAGTAAAAATCAACCGGGAGATCCGTAACTACACGGAATCCATGTTTTTCGGGCTGTCCATGCGGCAGTTCATTTTTTCAGTCCTGGCCATCGGCGTGGCCGTGGGGCTGTACTTCCTGCTCCGTCCCCGCTTCGGCGTGGAGACGGTCAGTTGGATGTGCATCCTCGGCGCGGTGCCGTTTGCCCTGCTGGGGTTCTTGAACTACCACGGCATGACGGCGGAACAGTTTTTGGCCGTATGGGTACGCTCCGAGTTTCTGGAGCCGAAAACGCTTCATTTTGAGGCAAACAACCTGTACCACGAAGCCTTGAAGGACGCCATCACCGCCAGGGAAAAGGAGGGTTATAAAAAGAATGATCAGAACACTGACGAACCTGCTCAGGCAGGATAAGGAGAAATACAGGGTGCCGCGCAGGGTGCAGGATGTGATCCCCATCCGGCGCATCTGGAACGACGGCATCTTCTTTGTCGGGAGCAAGTATTCCAAGATGTACCGCTTCACCGACATCAACTATCTGGTGGCAAGCCGGGAGGATAAGGAAGTCATGTTCCTTGCCTACTCCGAGCTTTTGAACAGCCTGGACGCCGGGGCCACCACCAAGATCACCATCAACAACCGGGCGCTGAACAAACGCAGCTTTGAGCAGTCCGTCCTCATGCCCATGCAGGGCGATGCGCGGGACCAGTACCGGGAGGAATACAACCGGATGCTGCTGGATAAGGCGACCGGGGCCAACGGCCTGATCCAGGAGAAATACCTGACCATCACGGTGGGGAAAAAGGACGTGGAGGAGGCAAGGGCCTACTTCGCCCGCGTGGGCGCGGACATTGCCTCCCACTTCGGGAACCTGGGGGCAAGCTGCACGGAGCTGGACGCCCCGGAGCGCCTGCGGGTGCTCCATGACTTCTACCGCGTGGGCGAGGAAGTGGATTTCCACTTTGACGCCCGCGACATGATGAAAAAAGGGCATGACTTCAAAGATTATATCTGCCCGGACGGGATCGAGAAAGGAAAGGACTTCCTGAAGCTGGGCGGCCGCTTCTGCCGGGTGCTGTTCCTGAAAGACTATGCCTCCTATATCAAGGACGACATGGTGACAGAGCTCACGGACTTAAACCGGAACATGATGCTCTCCATCGACATCGTGCCCATCCCCACGGATGAAGCCGTGCGGGAGGTAGAAAACCGGCTTTTGGGCGTGGAAACCAACATCACGAACTGGCAGCGCCGCCAGAACGCCAACAACAACTTCTCCGCCGTGGTCCCCTACGACATGGAATTACAGCGGAAAGAAGCCAAGGAGTTTCTGGATGACCTGACCACCCGCGACCAGCGGATGATGCTGGGCATCCTCACGATGGCCCTGACCGCGGACACAAAGGAGCAGCTTGACGCCGATACGGAGACGGTGCTCTCCATCGCCAGGAAGCACATGTGCCAGATGGCCGTGCTGAAGTACCAGCAGTACGACGGCCTCAACACCGTGCTGCCCATCGGCACACGGCGGATCAATGCGTTCCGGACGCTGACCACCGAGAGCCTTGCCGTGTTCATGCCCTTTAAGGTCCAGGAAATCCAGGACCGGGGCGGCATCTATTTCGGGGAGAACGCCATCTCCCACAACCTGATCCTCTGCAACAGGGAGAACCTCTTAAACCAGTCCGCGTTTATTTTGGGCGTCTCCGGCTCCGGCAAGTCTTTTAACGCCAAGGAGCAGATCACCTTCCTCATGCTCAACACCGAGGACGACATCATGATCTGCGACCCGGAGGGCGAGTTTGTTCCGCTGGTGGAGGCCATGGGTGAGGACGTGGGCACTGTCATCCACATGATGGCGGGCGGCAAAGACCGGCTCAACGCCATGTACATGGTGGAGGGCTACGGCGAGAACAATCCGGTCATTGAGAAGTCGCAGTTTGTCATGTCCCTGGTGGAGCAGATCGATAAAAACGGCGTGAGCCCCCAGCACCGGAGCATCATCGACCGCTGCACGGCGCAGGTCTACCGGGAGGGAAAGGAAACCGGAATCGTGCCGACCCTGACCACCCTCCGGGAAAAGCTGCTGGTCCAGCCGGAACCGGAGGCAAAGGAGATTGCCCTGGCCCTGGAGCTTTATACCACCGGCTCCCTTGACATCTTCGGCCACGGCAGCAACGTGGACCTGAACAAGCGCGTGGTGGTGTTCAACATCCACGACCTGGGCGAGCAGCTAAAGCCCGCTGGCCTTCTGGTGATCACGGACACAATGTTGAACCGCGTGACCTTGAACTGGCAGAGGGGCAAGCGCACCCATGTGTTTATCGACGAGTACCACATCGTCTTTGACACGGAGCAGGGCGCGAACTTCTTTACCTCCGCCTGGAGGCAGTTTAGGAAGCGCGGCGCACCGCCCACGGCCATCACCCAGAACGTGGAGTATGTGCTGGACTCCGTGCAGGCCAGCACCATGCTCTCCAACTCCGAGTTTGTCATCATGTTCAACCAGGCGGCCAGGGACCGGGAGAAGCTGGCGAACCTCCTGAACATTTCAAAGGAGCAGATGAGCTATGTCACCAATGCGGAGGCGGGCTGCGGCCTGATCCGTTACGGGCGCTCCCTGGTGCCCTTTGTCAACCGTTTCCCGAAAAACACGCAGCTCTATGAACTGATGACCACGAAGCCCGGTGAGGGTGTGTTTGGAGGCGGCAATGAGTAGGAAAAACCATGTATACCGTTGCGGAGCGGCATCCCCTGCCGCTCTGCTTCTTTTTTTTCGGGAGGTGATGCGTTATGCCGCAGATCAAGACGCGGGATGTGCTGAAGGGCACAGTCAAGGCCATTGACAAATCCGCCGTGGCCGCCCAGCGCATGAAAGACGCCTATGTGCGAGTGAAAGACAAGGCGGAGCACGGCTATTACAGCGCGGAGAACTCCCCGGAGGAATACGCCACGGACCGTGTTTCCACCCTGTCCGGCTCCGCGCTCCATGAGGCCGGGCACCAGTTTGACAAACAGGGCCGGAAAGCCGTCAGTGAGACAAAGGACAACATAGCCAAGGCAAAGGACTATTTCAAACAGAAAAAAGCGGAACAGCCCATACAGAAAGCGAGGGAACAGGCGAAGCAGGCGGCCCGTTCCGCAGGGAAAGCGCTATCTGCCAGCGGGCCGGTATCAGGCGGCAGCACCCAGGCCGGGACAGCTCCCGGACAAGCCGCGGGACGGATCGTGCGCCGGGAGGACATCCCCATCCGCACGCGCGGGCAAAACCCACTCTCTATCCGCCAGTCGGCGCGTTCCGCGGGAAACGCCACGGTGAACACCCTGAAACGGGGGCCCAAAGAGGCCGGGCGCTCCATCAAAACAGCGGAGCAGGCGTCGAGAACCGCGGTTAAAACCGGCCAGCAGGCCGTGCGCAGCGCCCAAGCAACCGCACAGACGGCCCAGAAAACGGCGCAGGCAGCAAAGGCGGCGGCACAGAAGGCGGCACAGGCGGCCAAACGGACGGCACAGGCCACGGCCAGGGCGGTCCGGGCCATCATTGCGGGCGTGAAAGCCCTGGTCTCCGCCCTGATCGCGGGCGGCTGGATCGCTGTGGTCATTATCCTGATTATCGTGCTCCTCGGCTGTGCGGTGTCGATCTTCGGCGGCGGGAGCCGCAGCAGCACCTATACGCCGGTGAGCGCCGAGGTGGAAGCCTACGACCCCATGATCCGCAAGTATGCCCAGC